>JBFWJK010000015.1:0-31258 GCA_050253255.1 Desulfobacteraceae bacterium
TTAAAAAAGAAACACTCTACGCAGATTATAATTATTTCTTGAGTATAGAGGAGATTAAAATGTACCGACACAATAAGGATTAGACACCTTATTGACTTTCTCATGCCTGTTGCTCCAAGAATCAGATTTATTCTTATAAGGGATGATTTTTGTTTTTTTAGAGCAAGGTGAGTCAAAAGCAGGCTTGCCCCCTTTTTACAGACAGCACACCATGACCATTGGAACTGGCTATTGCTCTTTCCGGAGCGGGCTCTATTGCCTGTCAGGCTTCTTCGTGAAGATAACTTATATCTACTGTGCATGCTTTTTTATACGCAGGCACATGTTTATCATGGTTATAAATAGGATTAATACAGAACCACCTCTCCTGAAGCACACACCTCCCGGTCTGTTTTTTCAATTGCAAACAAAAGGCTTCTTTCAGATTTCTTTAAAATACAGATATCAACACTTTTCTGATCTCTTAAAATCTCTTTCCCGTAATTTATCAGGAGCTTTTTTACAGACCTGTTCTGCCCGTACATTTCAAAAAGAGCTGTTTCAATAAAATCGAGGTATATTGCATTATTCATATGCCCAAGAAGATCAAAATCTGAACTGCGAAGACTCATATTCATTGAAAAGTCTGGATTAAAAGTATCGGGACTTTTCCAGCTTTCTATATCAACAGACATTTCTCTTTTAGAATTATAAACCAGACTTCCTGAATACTCTTCTGGTATTCTCTTAATTCTTTTGGTTTTAAGATCAATAAGAAGCCACAGACTTGAAGCTTTAATAAGCACTTCATTTTCTGCTTTTATCATGTAATCCCTGTAGGCTCTGAATCGATCGATTCCCGTGTGGCACGTTGAAATAATTATATTCTCGTCCAGTTCTGGATATCTTGTAATCTCAAGCCCTATTTTTTTCAGCATCCACGCTGCATTTTTCCCCAGCGTTTCATCTGCATGAATAGTTTCTGTTCGGAAGTGACTGTCTGCTGCAGTATGAAGCTTTTGGACAATGCTTTTAAGAAACATTACAGATCCGCTGGC
This sequence comes from Desulfobacteraceae bacterium, assembly GCA_050253255.1. Lineage (GTDB taxonomy): Bacteria > Desulfobacterota > Desulfobacteria > Desulfobacterales > JACKCP01 > JACKCP01. Next base: position 1,038 of record JBFWJK010000015.1, read on the forward strand.
TACATCAAAAACAGAAACTTTTTCTTTATGATTAAACTCCATTACTGAACCATCTTTCTATTGCAGGTTCCCCTATTTGTCTCCCGATCTCATAACCTTTGTAAAGATGTGAACGGCTGCGTGTCAAACGTGCCACAGGAAATCTTTGCGGAGGACAAACCTCTGTTATACAAATGTTTTCCGGAGGATTTCTTAAAATCTCCAAAGAACTGTTATATTTATCAATTCGACTTTCAATGAGCTTTTCCAGCTCAGGAAATCTGCTGAAATGATGGAACAGGTATTTCATGAAAACAGAATTTTTCTTTTCATAGGATTTGGGCCTGGATCTGATAACCATAATATTATCGGCTCCTCTTTTTATTGCTTCTTCAACAGGAATAGGATCTGACAGACCTCCGTCTGCAACAGGAATATCTCTGAACCTGAGATCGCCTCTGTATAAAAAAGGAAGAGCACTTGTTGCCTTAAGTATTTCTTCAAGATTACTTTCATCTGTTTCAGTATAAACAGGCTTTCCATTCAAAAGATCAGTGAGACCAACAATAAATTTTCTTCCTGAAGAAAAAATGGTTTTAAGGTTAAGCCTTGTCTCATTAATCGTAATATTCCAGAGCCAGTCCAGATCCATAAAATGACCGCCTCCAAAAAATTTTCTGATACTTATAAAATCCGGTCTCAGAGAATAATCTGTATAGATATTAATGTTTCTTCTGTCCATTTTTGCAAGGTATGAGGCAAGATTGCAGGCTCCGGCAGAAACACCGTAATATATATCAAAGGGATTAAAATTTTTTTCAAGAAAAAGATCAAGAACGCCGGTTGAGAAAACACCGCGCATGGCACCACCCTCTACAATAAGTGCTTTTACCCTCTTTTTATACGCAGTGTTTTCTCTTATCATTTTACTCTCCCCTGAATACAGGCTTTCTCTTTTCCAGAAATGCAGTGAACCCCTCAACTGCGTCTCTGGATTTTTCTACAGAACGGCTTAAAACAGCCTCCATTTCAAGGCCTGCATCAATTCCACTGTACAATCCGGCATTAACCGAGCGTAAAACTGCAGCAACAGCAAGCGGCGGCTTTGCACAAAGATCTTTAGAAAGCCCGACTGCTCTTTCCATCAGATCAGCTGCCGGCACTGTTTCGTTTATAATTCCGGCTTCAAGTGCTTCCTCTGCTGAAATTCTTTTGCTTAAAAGAATCATTTCAAGAGCTTTTGATCTGCCTGTCAGCCTCATAAGCCTCTGGGTACCTCCCCATCCTGGAATTATCCCAAGGTTTAGTTCGGTAAGTCCAAGCTTTGCCTTATCTGAAAGGGCCATTATTCTGAAATGACAGCAGAGAGCAAGTTCAAGTCCGCCTCCAAGCGCATGTCCGTTTATGGCAGCAATTGTCGGCTTATGAAACTGATCAAGCCTTTTCCATAAAACTCTTCCAAGGTCTGCTGTTTTTTTTGCATTCTCAGGATCACTCACGTCAAACCCTGCAGAAAAACATTTTTCACCGCTCCCGGTTATTATAACGACTCTTATGGAATCATCGGTTTCAATATCATCCAGTGCTTTTTCAAGGCCTTTCATGGCTTTAATATTCCATGAATTTGCAGGCGGCCGGTTAATGGTAATTAAAGCAATATTATCTTTTTTTTCCAGAAGTATAGAATCAGACATAAAACCTCTTTTTCACCCGGCCTGATAAGTTAAAAGACCGGGGAGTTATTAAATTTATTTAAAAATCAGATATATGAGCCTTCACTGATAAGTCTGCAAGGCTTAAAAATTTCCTTATCAAACCTTTTTGAAAGACCTTCCAGACGTGCACAGAGATCTTCGGGGCTGATATTTTTAATAAGAGCAATAAGTCCTGCCTTATTTCCTGTAGCATTTTTTATTGCTGTATCCACATCTTCAAAGTTGCATACCCCTAGTTCAACTATTTTTCCGGCCTCATTTGCATTTACGGCAATCAGATCCATAGGATCAAAGGCATCAGTTGTCTTTGAAAGATCAATTTCAGGGCGACCGTCTGACCAGTCAAAAATTCCTTTACCTGTCTTTTTTCCCAGTTCGCCTTTATCAAATTTTTCCTTAAGGGTTTTACCCATTGCAAAATCCTTATGAATGGCTTCTGCAAAATAGCTGTTTGCATAATAGTTTACATCAAGACCTGTAAAATCAAGCACTTCGTAGGGACCCATGGGCACACCGAGGCTTCTCATAACAGCATCTACTTCTTCAGGTTCCGCAATATTCTGATCAAGTATACAGTTAAGAAGAACAGCAGCAGGACCCTGCACTCTGTTTACGATAAAGCCGGGTACATCCTTTCTTACATGAACCGGAACCTTATTATTTCGAACCACAAAGTCCATACCTGCCTTTATGGTTTTTTCGGAAGTAAGATCTCCCTGAATAACTTCCACAAGCTTCATAATTACTGCAGGATTAAAATAGTGAAGTCCGAAAAACCTGTCTGGACGATCTGTAGATGAAGCAATTTCAGAAATACTCATGGTAGAGGTATTTGATGCAAAAAGAGCATGCTTTGGAGCTGTTTTATCTATTCTTGCAAAAGTCTCTTTTTTAAGATCCATAACTTCAGGAATAGCCTCTATAACAAGATCTGTTTCCTTTACTGATTCATCAAGATCAGTTGTGACCACAAGAAGTTCATCTTTTATATTTTCATAAAGATCTGATGCTACTTTTCCTTTTTTTACAAGCTTTTCAAGACTTTCAAAAATTCTTTTGGCACCTTTACCAACACAATCATCATTAATATCGTAAAGATAAACTTTATAACCTGACATAAGAGCCACTTCTGCAATACCATGACCCATATCTCCGGCTCCAAGAACTGTAATTGTTTTTATTTCATAGCTGCTCATTATAATTCTCCCTTTAAGTTATAAAATAGATATTACCCGCCAAAGCAGGCATCAGATATCTCTATAGCTGAAATATTCTTACCGGATATTGCGTTCATTCTTCCCATTGTAACCGGAAGAACATTTGATGTGAAAAATGACAAAGTGCTTACCATGCCTTCATAATAGGCCTTGTCTTTGTTTTTTACGCCTTTGTCCAGAGCCTGCTTTGCTACAGATGCGCGCCAGATAAGCATCCACGACATGATAATATCACCTGTTGATTCAAGAAACGGGAAAGCAAAGGAAAACGAGGTCTTGATATTGTTGGAGTAAATGAGATCAATCAGCTCAGAACCGACCTGTTTAAGCCTTTCTGCTGCTTTTGATATCTGATCTGCAAATTCCTTTAAATCTGAATAGTTAGATGCTTCAGAAAGCGTGGACTCCAGTTCTTGTAAAAAAGTATCAAAAAGCTTGCCTTTTTCCATTGTAAGCTTTCTGCCAACAAGGTCCATTGCCTGGATTCCGTCTGTACCTTCATAAATAGAGGTTATTTTGCAGTCTCTCACAAGCTGTTCCATTGGGTAATCACTTATATATCCGTAGCCTCCAAATACCTGCATTCCCTGAATACAGACTTCAAAACTTCTCTGGCTGCAATACCCTTTTATAAGCGGAATAAAAAAATCTATAAGCCTCTGGTTTTTGGCTTTTTCTTCAGGATCTTTTCCAATATGATTTTTATCGAACAGTGAAGAAACATAATAAATAAAACTTCTCATTCCATCCACATGGGACTTCATCCACATAAGCATTCGTCTTACATCGGGATGGTTTATTATGGTTACGGCCGGACTGTTTTTACCGGCTTCGACATCTTTTCCCTGAACACGTTTTTTGGCATAATCAGCAGCATAAAGATAGGCAGACGAAGCATATGTAAAAGCCTGAAAACCAACATTGAATCTGGCTTCATTCATCATCTTGAACATGATCTTCATACCCTGATTTTCTTCGCCAAGAAGATAACCTGTGCATCCGTTCTTACCGCCCATTGCCATGGTACAGGTTGCACTTCCGTGAATTCCCATTTTTTCTTCAATACCTGTGCATACAATGTCGTTTTGCTCACCAAGAGTTTTGTCCGGATTAACCAGAATTTTAGGTACAATAAATATAGAAATTCCAGGAGTTCCTTCAGGAGCGCCTTCTACTCTTGCAAGCACCGGATGAATAATATTTTCTGTAAGATCATGTTCGCCATTGGTTATAAAAATCTTGTTGCCTGTTATACTGTATGTTCCGTCTTCGTTTTTTACGGCTGTGGTTGTAAGAGCGCCGACATCCGAACCTGCCTCAGATTCTGTGAGAAGCATTGTGCCTCCCCACTCGCCTGTATAAAGTTTTTTAAGATAAAGATCTTTTTGCTCTTGTGTACCAAAAAGCTCTATCATTTTACCTGTTCCGTGTCCCATTGTGCCATAATTTACAAGACAGTAATTAGCTCCCCAAAGGTATTCCAGAGCAGCTGTCTGGATCATGGTGGGAAGACCCTGCCCTCCGGCCTCGGGAGATTCATTAAGGGAATTCCACTCTCCGTCAAGTAGAAGCCTGAAAGGTCTGTAATAACATTCAGGAACACGCACTTTCCCGTTTTCAAGCCTTACACCTTCTTTATCTCCTTCGGCATTTGTTGGAAGAATCTCTTTGATTGCAAGGTTTCTGGCTTCGGAAACAACCATATCAAACATCTTTTTATTCATTTGGCTGAATATGTCCGACTTTGTTATTTCTTCAATATTAAGCTGTTCATATAGAACAAAATCCACATCTCTTTTATCTGCAAGCAGTTGAGCCATTTTTAATCCTTTTTAAATAAAATAGTTTTATTTTTCTATAAGTACTGCGGTTCCCATTCCTCCGCCTGCGCAAAGACCGGCAATTCCCCGTGATGCCTTTCTTCTTTCCATTTCATAAAGAAGGGTTACTATTATTCTTGCTCCTGTTGCACCAACCGGATGTCCAAGACTTATTCCGCTTCCGTTTACATTTGTTTTGTCTCTTTCCAGACCAAGAGCTTTTTCACATGCTATATACTGAGATGCAAAAGCCTCATTAAGCTCAATAAGATCAATATCTTTCAGGCTGAGTTTTTTTGTATTGAGAATTTTTTCTATTGCCGACACAGGACCAATACCCATAATTTCAGGAGAAACCCCTGTAACCGCAGTGGCTGTAACTGTACCTAAAACAGAAAGTCCAAGCTCTATGGCTTTTTTTTCAGACATAAGAATAAGTCCGGCGCTACCGTCGTTTATTCCGGATGCATTTCCGGCAGTTACGCTGCCGCTGTCTTTAAAGCTTGGTTTTAAACGAGACAGGGATTCAGCAGTTATGTCTCTTCTCGGGTGTTCGTCTGTATCAATAATACTGACTTCTTTACTCTCTTTTATCTCCACAGGAACAATCTCATCTTTAAATTTACCCGAATCAATTGCATCAATAGCTCTTTTATGGCTCAGCAATGCAATCTCGTCCTGTTCCTCTCTTGATATGGAGTATTTTTCCGCCAGATTTTCAGCTGTGATTCCCATGGCAGGCCCGATTCCAAGTTCTGTAAGGGAATCCCACATTGAATCACGCACCTCGCTGTGGCCGATTCTTTTTCCAAACCTCATTTTTTCCATTGTATACTGGGCATTTGTCATACTTTCTGTACCTCCAACCATGATTGCATCGGCTTCATCACAGGCAATCTGATAATATGCAATCTGAAGTGCGGACATGGAAGATGTACAGTTTCTGTGAATTGTTATTCCGGGTATGGTTTCAGGAAGACCCGACTTAACAGCTGCTACCCTGGCAAGGTTATTTTCTCTGAATGTTTTCTGATAATTGCATCCCCATATTACATCTGAAAGGATTTCAGGATTGATTCCGGCCCTTTTTACAAGTGCCTTCATTACGGGAATGGTTAAATCAAGAGCAGAAAGGCTTTTAAAAGCGCCGCAGAATTTACCTATTGGTGTTCTTGCTGCACTGACTATTACGACTCTGTTCATTTTATTTCCTTTATCATTATTTATAAGACAGCAAATTTACATAAATATATATGCATACAAAAGGCGCATATAATTCTGAATCAGGTACAGATATTCAAAATTGATGCCAATCTGATATTTTTTTAATCTAAAGGGATATAAAATTGTTTTTTCAGATAGTTATAGGAATAAAGAATTTAATTACCGGATAAGAAGCAGGAATAAAACTGTTACCGGTTACAATTATGCTTACCTATCACCTGTTACCGGTAACAGTTTTACTTTTCTTTTAAAGGAATGCTGTATTTTTTTATTTTCTGATAAAGTGTTTTTCTGCTGATATTGAGTCTTATTGCAGCTTTTGATTTATTCCATCCGGTTTCTTTTAAAACATTTAATATAAGTTCCGGCTCATCTTTACCTGAAGATATCTGCTTCAACTCTGCTTTTTCAGTCTTAACATAAATATCTTCAGGAATATGATCGCAGGTTATATCTTTTCCCCTGCATAAAATAACGGCACGCTCGATGCAATGCTCAAGTTCACGTATATTTCCAGGCCAGTTATATGATATGAGTGCTTCATAAACTTCGTCAGTAAAGTTTCCCACAGAGAGATTAAAAAGCTTTTCAAATTTTGAAACAAAGTGAGTTATAAGAAGTTTAAGATCATCAAGTCTTTCTCTTAAAGGAGGTATATTAATTTCCAGCACCTTCAGCCTGTAATAGAGATCTTCCCTGAATTCACCTTTTCTGACTTTTTCTTTAAGATTCTGATGTGTACATGCAATTACCCGAACATCAACTTTTATACTTTTTGAATCACCGACTTTTTCAATGCTTTTTTCCTGAAGAACCCTTAAAAGCTTAAGCTGAATCAGTGGAGAAATATCTCCTATTTCATCCAGAAGAATAGTACCATTATGCGCGGACTCAAAACGACCTATATGGTCTCTTACAGCTCCTGTAAATGCGCCTTTTACATGTCCGAAAAGTTCACTTTCAAGAAGGGTTTCAGCAAGAGCCGAACAGTTTACAGTAACAAAAGGTTTAAAACGCCTGCTTCCGCTATAGTGAATTGCTCTTGCCACAAGCTCCTTGCCTGTTCCGCTTTCACCGCTTACAAGTACTGTTGCGTCATAATCTGAAATATCTTCAATCAGGCCGTAAATTTTCTGCATTTCATGACTTTGTCCGATTATTTCGTGAAACTGGCTGCGCTTTTTAAGTTCTCTTTCCAGATCTGAAATGCGGGTAACATCTTTTATAACAAGAACAGCTCCCATGAACCTGCCGTCGGAATCTTCAAGAGGTGTGCATGTAAGGCTTACTTTTTGTAAAGGAGATTTTGTATGACAGCATTTAACTCTGCTCTCTCTTACGGTTTTACGTGTTGCAAGAGTTTCCTCAAGTATCTGTTTACAGGATAGGCTGCATGAGGAATTTCTGCTGCAGAACATATTTTTCTGGGTTTCTTCAGATGCATGACCGCAGATTCTTAATGCGGCATCGTTTGCTTCCGTAACAACAAGTTCCCTGTCTACTGTAATTATTCCGTCTTCCACACTTCTGAAAATTGCACGGAGTCTCCTTCTCTGGCGCTCCACTTCTTCTTCCGCCTGTTTTCTTCTGGTAACATCCCTCATTATGCACCTGAAGCCCATAACAATGCCAGATTCAGACTCAATGGGAGTTATGGAAATTTCAACATTTCTTTTTTCACCGTCTTTACGGATTATCTGATAATCAAATGACTTATTGGATACTTTTGTGCTGTAGACCTTGTTGAATGTTTTATACACTTTTACAGCGGTCTCTTCCTCCATATAATCACGATATGACAAACCATAGGATTCGTCAGGAGAATACCCTACAATTGTGCAGAATGCTGGGTTAAAAAAAACAACAGCACCTTTTAGATCAGTTTCCAGAAACCCGTCTTCTATGGAATTTATAACTGAATTAAATTCTGATGATCTGATAGAATTACCTCATTATTATCCGGTTTATACTGATTTAAATTTAAATATTTATTAAACTGAAATACTAAATCTTTGACGTTTTAAAATCAAAAAAATATTACACCATTCTTCTGAAATTTCATTTTTATTATATAACACACAGAAAATATTTTATTTTTCATTTCAAATAAGGCCGCACTTTGTACGGCCTTATTTTTTTAATCAAACTTTGAACAAATAATCAGCTAAGCGGGTAATTATTCATTTTTCTGATTTCCTTATAGATATCTTTCCACTTTTCCTTTTCTATTCTGTCAGAAGTTTTAACTTCTCTGTGAGTCAGATTGTTTTCTTCATTTTTAAACTTTCTGCAGTTTTGAAACCTTTACTTTTATTTCTTTTGCAGAAACTGACTGACCATCTGTTCCCGGAGATGAAAAGCTGAAGTGGTCAACAAAGCAAAGCTTTTATCAATCAAAACAACTCAGACAGAGTTATTGCTTCAGTATTCACCTTCAACATTGTATGCCAAAAAAAATGCAAAACAGAGAATAACTAAAACCAAAATTTCAAATAAAGATTCAAATCAAGCCCTGACAAATTATGATTTAATGAAATATTATGATAAAGAAGGATAAAAACAAAAATTTAAGTCAAAGGCAAAATGTAAATAATGTGTACGAAAAATGAAACTGAATTTAAAATTCGAACTGCAACTATAGACGATCTCGCTGCCATATTTCATTTGGGAGAAAAAGTATTTACGTCACAAAATTACGCAAATCTCTACCGCACCTGGGATGAATATGAGGTAACACACCTTTTTAACAGTGAATCCGAATACCTGTTAGTGGCTGAAGCTGAGGACAAAGTGGTTGGCTTTGCCATGGGAACTATTATTGAAAAAGCCCGTTCCGCCTGGAACTACGGCTATCTGCTGTGGCTTGGGGTTGATCCCGACTTTTCAAGAAGAGGCATTGCCGGACTGCTGTTTGATCGTTTTCAAAAAGTTATGACAGAAGCACGCATCCGCATGCTGATGGTCGACACTCAGGCCGACAACACACCGGCAATAAATTTTTTTAAGCGAAAAGGTTTTGAAAACCCGACCGAACACGTTTATTTAACCTTGAATCTGCAGAAAGAGGGGTAGGTTATGCCTTCATCATACATTAATACTAACCGGCTTTACGCTTTGTTCAAAAACATGGTCGATCACTACAGCCCGTCCGGTAAAGAAGAGGAGCTGACCGATTATCTGGAAAATGTTCTGACTGCATCAGGACTTACTGTTGAACGCCAGCCTGTAGATGAAACCAGGGCCAACCTTTTGATCTCAGCAGGAAAACAATATCCGGACACCCTGTTTCTCGGACACATTGATACAGTGCCGGCCTTTGATATTGACAGTTATAGTTTTTCTGATGAAAACGGTGTCTGCCGGGGGCTTGGAACCGCAGACATGAAAAGCGGCTGTGCCGCCATGATTGAAGCTTTTATGAGTGCATCAGAAAATGGTGAACTTCCCGGGAATGTAATGCTTGCCCTGGTTGTTGGTGAAGAGGAAAACGGCGACGGAACACAGGCTCTTCTTAAATCCAGAACATTCAGACATGCACTGGTGGCAGAACCCACCGACCTTAACCCCTGCCTGGCCCATTACGGGTATGTGGAGATGATTGTCCGAACTTTTGGCTACCGCCGCCATGCTGCCATGTCAGACCGCAGCACCAATGCCATTCACGCCATGCTTCGCTTTCTCATCCAGCTCGAAGACCGCATTGACCTTAACGAAACTGAAACAGTATTGAACATCCGAAACCTGCACAGCTCTGAATCAGGATTTGCAGTACCAGACCGCTGTTCGGCAACAGTCGATATCCACATCCCGCCTCAGGTCAGTGCAGCCCTTTATACTGAAACATTACGCACATTCATTGAATTTGAACTGAAAAACAGCAGAGCTTCCAGATATGAACTGGAATTTCCAACAACAGCTGACGGATATACCATTAATCCAGGAACCGAACTGCTGCCGGAAAAGCTGAAGGATATTTTCCTGAGCCTGAAAAAACCCTGGAACCCTATTGCCTTTAAAAGTCACTCGGATGCAAATTTATTGCTTGATACCGGATGCAGGCCTGTAATTTTAGGACCAGGACAGCTCACCAAAGCGCACACTAAAGACGAAAGCGTTGAGTTTGCCCAGATTTCCTCTGCTGCTGAAATCTACGCCCGCCTTTTGTTAACAGGATTATAAAAAGGATTTGTAACCACAGCAACTTAAGACACAGACATTAAGTATTCCACAGAGAATTTTGTCAGTGGATTACTGAATAAGTACTGTTAACTTACTCTGTCTTAAAGTATATTGAAATATAAGATAAAAAACAGACTCAATGAAATATTGCAGCATCCTGAAAAATTTTAAATGTTTTTTCAGAAATTCAGTTGTAAATTACAGCCTGATACCTCAGGCTGCTCCGTAAACAATGACTAAAGACACTGTTATCTGCAGAATGCACCTGAGGAATATATGACTGATACACATGAAAAATCCATTGTAAGCTCAGCAACAAAAAAAATAATCTGTTCAGGGTTAATCCTTTCTTTGATATTTATATCTTTCTCCAGTTATCTTGCATACCATTACATGGAAAAAACAAAAAACCAGAGACTTGTTCACCTTAAACAGACTGTCCAGATTGCCAGAAATTCCATTGAGCCTGTCCTGAAAAAATACCGTTCTAAAACAATATCTGCAGAAAACGCCCTTGATGAGGTCCGCGACCTTATAAGAAGAATGGTTTATAAAGACCATTCAGGAGACAACTACATTTTCATGAGTTCGTATAACGGAATCATGCTGGTTCAGCCCTTTGAACCGGAAAAAGAAATGTCTGATGTCTGGTCTCTCAGGGATTCTTACGGTGTCTACATTATAAGAGCTCTGGTTGAAGCTGCCAGATCAGAGAAAGGCGAAGGTTATGTGTCATATCATTATCAAAGACCGGGTCATAAATCGCCTCAGGAAAAAATATCCTTTGTAATCGGTATTCCTGAGCTTGAATGCTATATCGGTACAGGTCAGTACATGGCTGATCTCCGAAAAGGCCAGCTGAAATATATATTTGAAATTACAGCTCTTACATCTGTTTCTCTTATTCTTCTCTTTTTTCTTGTTTGGGCATCCATGAAGGAAATACGAAGTCAAAACACTCTGCTCCACAAGGCAGAAAGTGAACTGAGAGCAATTTTCAACAACACTTTTCAATTGATAGGCACTTTATCCCCTGATGGTAAATTGACAAAAATAAACCGTTCTGCCCTCGATTTTTTTGGACAGAAAGAAGCCTCGGTAATCGGCAGATATTTCTGGGATATACCATTGCTCGATGAAACCGACACAAGAATCAGTTTTAAGGAGGCTGTTCATTACTGCTCAAAAGGCTCGTTCATAAGATTTGAAGTTACATTCAATCATCCCGAGAGCGGAAAATTTTTTATAGATTTCAGCCTTAGCCCTATTTTCAATGAAAAGGGTAATGTCATATTTCTTCTGGCAGAAGGAAGAGATATGACTGAAAAGATTAAGGCTAAAAACGAACTGGTTATAGAAAAAGAATATTCAGAAAACCTTATAAACAGTCTTCCTGGACTTTTCTTTCTGTACAAACGTGAGGGAGACACTTTTGTTTTAAAAAAATGGAACCGCCAGCATGAAGAACTTCTGGGAGTTTCTTCCCATGAACTGAATAATGCCTCAGTGACTGATTTTGTAGATGAAAAAAGCATTCCCGATCTAAAATCTTCAGTCAAACATGTACTGGAATTCGGCAGTGTAAGTATTGAACTTAATCTTAGAAATAAGAACGGCAGCTTAATTCCTTTTCTTTTCATGGCAAAAAGCTTTGAGCAGTCCTCTGATACTTTTATAATCGGTACAGGCATAGAGCTTACAGAACAGAAAAAAGCCCAGGAAGAAAATAAAAAGCTTGAAAAAATGCTCAACCATTCACAGAAAATGCAGTCCGTGGGACGCCTGGCAGGCGGTGTTGCGCATGATTTCAACAATATGCTTGGTGTGATTCTCGGTCATGCAGAGCTGGCATTGCTTGAAGCAGAAGGCAACCAGAGTCTGTATTACAATCTTAAGGAAATCCAGGCTGCAGCATCCCATTCTGCTGAAATTACAAAACAGCTTCTGGCTTTTGCAAGAAAACAGACAATTTCTCCAAAACAGCTGAATATCAATAATACAGTTGAAAGCATGCTCAATATGCTAAGACGGCTTATAGGAGAAGATATAGATCTTGTCTGGAAACCGGCAGATCATATCTGGCCGGTTAAAATGGATCCATCACAGATTGACCAGATTCTTGCAAATCTATGCGTCAATGCAAGAGATGCCATTACAGGTGTAGGACGAATTACAATAGAAACCGGACTAAAAACATTTGATGAAAAATACTGCAGCCATCACGACGGTTTTATACCCGGAGATTTTGTAACTCTTACAGTGAGTGACAGCGGCTGCGGAATGGGGAAAGACATTCTGGACAACCTGTTTGAACCTTTTTTTACCACAAAGGATGTGGGGAAAGGAACAGGCCTTGGACTTGCCACAGTCTACGGGATTGTCAAACAGAACAACGGTTTTATAAATGTATACAGTGAACCACGTCAGGGTTCTGTCTTCAGTATTTATCTGCCCCGCTCCGATGATGCATATGAAAATGAGAAGCAGGATCTGCCTGAAAAACAAACATCTGCCGGCGGAACAGAAACAATTCTTCTTGTTGAAGATGAGCCGATGATTCTTGAAATGACCACAACCCTGCTTCAGATGCTTGGATACACTGTGCTTGCAGCATCTTCTCCTGATAATGCAATTCAGACGGCAAAAAATCACAGCGGCAGCATAGACCTGCTCATAACAGATGTGGTGATGCCTGAAATGAACGGTCTTACCCTTGCAGACAAAATCAGTAACCTCTACCCTGATATCCGACTTTTATTCATGTCCGGATACACGGCAAACGTCATTGCCCGGCAGGGAATATTAGATGACGGTGTAAAATTTATACAGAAACCGTTTACCATGGCAGACATTACTGCAAAAGTACGAGAGCTTTTAGATGCCCCGGAACATAAGTGAATTCGGAAAAATAAAAACAGGCTTTTACTCGATAATTATATTACAGTAATACTTATTAAAGGGTGCTTTTTAGAGACAATCCGGTTTAAAGAAGAGCTGTCACCCAAAGTCTATGTAAAATGAATCCTCAAGCCCCTTAATATACATAAAGGCTTTTATATTCACTGATATCAGTTCGATATTTTCTTTACTCAGAAAGTATTCCATACCGGGATGTTTTTTTAGAAATTTTTTGATTACAGGATCATATGATTTTTTATCAATATCAGCATACTCACCCTGAACAGTAAGAGCTATGGGACTTTTGTCTTGCCTTGAATCTATCAAAAGACTTAAATTCTTGTTTTTTCTGAGGTTTTTCACCTTTCTTGTATCTGAACAGCTTACCATATAAATTTTTGTACATTCTTCATTATTTATGTAGGCCATTAAAGAGCAGTAGGGAATATTGTCATTTGAAGTTGCAAGTACACAATGGGTGTTTGCATTTATAAATTTTTTTATTTCGCATAAAACCTTATCTTTTAATATATTCATGATATCCTTGGCATCTGTTCTGTTAATTTTAAAACAATACTTAAATTTTTAAACTTTTACCATTGCTCAATTTCACAACAGTTATTTAACTGCAACAGGAAAATCAGGAACAGACTCAGGAATAATTGTTGTAGGTTTCTGTTTTCCGTCAGTAAGTTTTTTGACCCTGTCTGTTACATAAAAATCGAGTTCTTTAACCGAAATTACACCGTCATTGCTGAAATCTGCATAACCTTTTTCAAGTCCGTCCTTTAGAGCTTTTGTAAATGCTCCGTGTCCCCATTTTTTATTTTCATAGGCAAAGGAATTCCCTGTTGTTGCAGTCATTATAATCTGGCCTGTGCCTGCGGAGACAAGTTCTTTTAAAGCCCCTGTTATATCTGCACTCCTTTTTTTCGATCCTGCTATATTCCCTGAATGGCAGGAATCTGCAAAAAGTATTACTTTTGAAGGAAGATTTTTTACCAGAGAGTCAAATTTTGTCCACTCCACTCCGGTTCCCTCCAAAAATTCACTGTCTGCATCATGGGGAAGAAAAAACCAGGTATTAAAGTCGTCATTTATTCCATGACCTGCAATGAATAACATCACAACATCTTTTTGTGTGGCTTCTTTTTTTATCCAGTTAAGACCTTTTAAAATATTAATTCTTGTAGCTTTACTGTCTGTAATCAGATTTATTTTGACATCCTTGTAAATCTTATTTTTCTGGTTTTCAAAAATCCGGGCAAAAGCTTTTGCATCTGTTGAGGCAAAATCAAGGTTAAGGGATGAATCTGTATATTCTGAAACACCTATGGACAATAAATAAAGATTTGGCTTGTAAAGTTTTTCGTCTTGTTCTCTTGTCATTCTTGCGCTTATAAAAACCGGATTGCTTTTAGAATATTCATTTTCAGCATAAATTTTAATGATATTTTCTTTTTGATCCAAAACTATCTCTTTTTTTATTCTTAAAAGACCGTCCTGCTTTTTTCTTTTGAGAGCCCGGTCTTTTATTTCCCTTCCGTTTAAAAGAACAGATATATTTGTAATCTGGTTTTGAGAATTTTTATCAACATAAAAATCTATCATTACTTTGTCTGTTCTGGTTTCAATTTCCTTTGGAGAATTTAAAATTATTTTTGGGGGAAGAATTTTCTGTGTATCTGCATTTAAAATCTTTTTTTTCTGCTTTGTATATAAAAGAGCTTTTTGCTCACTTTCAAGCTTTATAATATTTTCTATCAGCTCAGGGGTGTAATAGGTTTTGTAAAATCTGCTGGAAGGGAAATAATCCGATTCTTTTTCAGGCCCGTTATTTACATGAAATCCTATAAATCTGTCTCCTTCAATACTTGAATTGTAATATCCAGATTTTGACCAGACCACCCATTCGTTGTTTTCTGAAATAAAAATATTGAGGTATGGATAAATAATCTTTGGTTTTTTTGAATTTTTATCAAGTTCATCAAGATTCCAAAGCCTTATTGTCTGATCATGGGCTGCACTTGCAAGTACATTCCCCTGGGAAGCTATTGACCAGACATCACCCGTATGACCATCAAACCTTGCCAGAAGTCTTCCATTTTCTGTATATGCTCTTAAATTACCGCTGTCTGCACCTGAAATAATAACCCCGCTGTCTGTGAACCCAAAAGATTTGTGGCCGTAACCGTTTTTAATTTCAGCAACTTTAGTGTTATTTTTTTTTACTTCAAGAATTGCGTCTGTAAAATTATACTCCCCTCCTCTTTTAAGACTTAAAGAATATGACTTATATTTTGAATTAATTCTTTTAAAATTATCAAAGGAATCGTCAGCTTTAATTGAAAAATCATTTAAATCAATTATTTTTTCAAAATCTGATTTTCCTGAATTGGCAGTCCATTTTTGACCAAAAGCAATTTTACTGTTATCTAATCCCACGCTCCACAAAGGTTTTCCGGCACCTGTTATTTTTGTTTTCACTGCACCTGAAAATATGTTCCATACTAAAATTTCATTATTATTCCCTCCGCCTGAAACAATTGTCTGGTTATCTATAAAACAAGTGGAACGGACAAGGTTTTCATGCTCTGCAAATTGTGTAATTTTTTCAAATGAATTTTTTGCATCATAAATATATGCATTAAAAGGATTTTTTGCTGAACCCGAAGCAAGATAATTTCCGTCAGGTGAAAAAGAAAGCCCTGAAGGCTCTGCGGGACATTCTATTTTTTTTAAAAGTTTCAGATCGTGATTAAAAATTAAAATTTCTCTGTTATAGCCGCAAGCTGCAATATGTTTGTCTGACACTGCAACAGACCCAATTTTTTCAGAAGCACTAAATGATTTCAAATCTGAAGTGTTAAGCCCTGATAAATAAATTTTTTTATCCCATCCTCCGCTTACAACATAGGTTTTGTTATTTTTATTCAGAAAGCCGGCACTGTATACAGGACCTTTGTGATGGTCAAAAGTTTTATAAATTTCAAACCTGTTTTTGTTTTTCTTCCAGACTTTGATTTTACTGTCACTGGAACCAGAAACAAGATAATTGCCTGAATCATCAAAATTAAGATCAACTACTACATTAGAATGGGATTTTAATACCTGTAAAAGACTGCCTGATTCAAAATCATAAATTCTTATTCCTGTTTTATCCTTTACAAATTTTCCGGCAAGATATCCTGCTGAAGCAAGAAATCTGTTATCTGGAGAAATTGCAGCTGCATAAATCTGCCCCTCAGAACCCGGGCCGATTTCACCAAGAATCTTTTTTTCCTCTTTTCCGGATTTAATGTCCCAGACTCTTATGGTTTTATCCACTGATGAGGAAACAATATATTTTTTGTTTTTTGTTACACATACATCAGTTATTTTCCCTTGATGTCCCATTGAATCAAGCTGTAAAAAAACTTCCTGAGAAGCTCTGGAATTAACCGGAATTGTCAACAAAAACAGAATGACAAAAAATTTTTTCAATTTTTCCTCCAAACAGTCATTTTATTTAAATAATTTTATATTTTTATATAAAACCCCAGGTATTTAAACCCTTTTTTTAAATATTTTGCCCATAAAACTTGATAAATAATCATCTGAAGTATAATTTTATAAAAATTTAAAAAAATTCCATCATGGGAAAACCAATGTCCTATCAGATTAAAAAAATAATAAAAGCAATTAAAGAATTTGTTCTTTTATCATTCATGGCACTTATTCCGCCTCTGACAATTTTTTTTGACAGCAAAATTTTAAAGTACAGAGGTACAGAAAGAACAATAACAGAAATAACCCAGGAAACGCTTCTGATAATTTCTGCCCTGATTTTCTGGTACTCTGGTAAAAAATTTAAAAAAGTCCGGGGTTTTTTTATACTTGCAGCAGGTTTTTTCACCTGTATGTTCATAAGGGAAATGGACGGTTTTCTTGACAATATCTGGAAGGGTTTCTGGTTATTGCCGGCAATATTTACTGCCGGCTGTTCGGTTTTTTTTGCTCTTTTTTACTGCAAAGACTCAATAATCGACCCAATGGCTGATTTTATAGATTCAAAACCATATTTTTTCATAATAACAGGGCTTATTATAATTATTGTTTTCAGCCGTGTATTTGGAAGCGGCTCTTTAATTTGGAAACATATTCTTCCGGGAGAACCGGCTTATATTTCTAAAACTTTTATTCAGGAAGGACTTGAATTATACGGTTATTTGTTTATTACCCATGGTTCATTGATAAATTTTTTCAAAATTAAAAAAAATGAGGATTTTTTACCTTAACATTCTTTTAAAATAAAAAACCCTCAGCCATTCCAAATAATCAATCAGGGAGAAGATCGTAGAAATATCTCATTGTATCTGACCTTGAAACAATCCCAATAATTTCTCCGTTTTTTACAACAGGAAGCCTTCCAATATCAAACCTTACCATTATTTTTGCAGCTTCCATGGGAGTTTTGTCCGGCTCGATAAAAATCGGCTTGCCGCTCATAAAGGCTTTTACAGGAGCATCCATCTGCTTGGGCTGCTTGACTTTTCTGAAATCCCTTCTTGAAATAACTCCAACAAGTTTGCTGCCGTCTACAACAGGAAGTCCGGTGCATCCTTTCTCAACAAGGATTTCCCTGACTTCTCTCATTGATATAGTCTGATCTACAGTGGTTACAGGATAGGACATAAGATCTGAAATTTTAACTGACGATGCTGTATTCCCTTCGAGAAAATATAAGAGCCTTTCCTTTATTTCCTCGACATTTATCCCCTGAAGAAGAGCGGAGCCGGCTCCAGGGTGACCTCCCCCCCCAAGGCTTCTTACAATTTCACCTACATTTATATCCTCAACGCTGCTTCTTCCTATTATAAAAGTTCTGTCTCTTTCCCTGTCTGTAAAAATTCCAAAAGCGGCATCAACATTCATAATTTCCCTGTACATATTGATTACAACAGAAAGATTACCCACATGGCCTTCAATTTCCTTTGTGTGAATACCGATTTTGTGGCCTGACTTTTCGAATATGTCCGAACTTTCCTCCTGGAGCATATCAAAAAGAACTTCCTTTTGTTTTTCTCCGTAAACAGAACGAAGAAAATTGGCAAGAACACTTAAGTCAGCACCGTTAGAAAGCAGATATTCAGCAGCTGCGGCGTCTTTTGCCCTTGTTGACGAGAAAGTCAGGTTTCCGGTATCTTCATAAAGGCCAAGCAGAAACAGGGTTGCCTGAATAGGGGAAATCTTCAGATCTTTTTTTCTGAACTCCTCTATAAAAAGTGAAATTGTCGCTCCAACAAACTCACGTTTTTCAAAATCACCATAAATATCACCCGGCTGATGATGATCCCATATGTGAATTTTCAAGTTTTCCTTTTTTGAAAGCTTTTTAAATTCAGGCTCGATTCTTCTCCATGAACCTGTGTCTACAACTATAAGCTCTTCAACCTGATTAATATCCATTTCCGATGGTTTTATTCCGTCAAAAATATCTTTATGAATGGAATAAAAGGCACGTACATTGGGGTTCATGGTGTTTGGGAAAACAAGCTGGCTGTTTTCATAAAGAACTGATGCCGCAACAGCAGATGAAAAAGCATCAAAGTCTGCCGATTTGTGGGTGGTGATAATTCTTTTCACTTTTTAGCTCCGTTATTTTCAATAAATTTTGCCGGATCATGCTCAATTGTAAGAGTTTCTCCGTCTTTTTTTTCAATCATGCTGCTTTCAATTTTTTTAAGCTCAATTAAGTATTTTTTTTCTATTTCAAATTTTTTAAGCCTGAACTTAAGATAAACAGAATAAAAAACAAATATAAATACAGATAAGAAAAAAACTGAAAAAATCAATGGATATTGTGACACTGTGTATAAAAATCTGTCTGCCGCAGAATTGAAAACAATGGGAAGAGCCCAGAAAACAAAAGAAACTGCAAACAGAAAAACACCGGCATAAAAAATATTTAAATTAAAAATTTTTGCTTTTATTCCAAATTTAGAATCCTTTCGGAAAAACTCTGTCTCAGTTTCCCTGATTCTTGATTTAAGCTGGGGATGAAAAAAGGAAAGAATTTTAAAAAAAAATATCAGAATAAGTGAAAGTCCCACAGGGACTGCAATGCTTGCAAAGAACCACCCTCTTACAGGAAATGCCACATTTTTTTCAACAAGCCTTAACTCATAGTTATCTAGACTTCCAAAGTTGTTTTCAAAATAATACTTGTCAAATGACTGGAGTCTTTCACCGTTTACCTCGTAAAGAAGTTCTCCTGATTTTGTCCTGACCTGGAGCCTTTTCTTTTCTCCGGAAATATTGTAGGCACTGAAAAAAATAATAAACTCGCATATAACAACAAAAACAAGAGCCAGATTAACAACTTTTTTGTATTTCATATTTTTTCCTGATTTTTAAAATCCAAAAAATAAGTTATATTTCTGCTTTACTTGACAAACGCCCGATATAAACCTAAATTGAGCGATTTTCAAGTCTGCCGCATATAACGGCAAGTTTTATCAGGCTTTTATTAATTCCAGGGCCGATAAAAAAAGATGGAAAAAAGAACTGAAAACTAAAATTCTGAACTTTTTTATACTTTAAAACGGGTTTATTCCTTATAAGTTTTTTTAAAACACTAAATCCTTAAGTTCAGGTAAAAATAAACCAGTCTGGTTTTTAACATGCTCATATACGGAGTAAAAATCAAATGAAAAAAGCAATTATAACCTCTCTTACAGATGACCGGCCAGGAGTTCTTGCCTCTATATCTGCATCGCTGTTCAGATGCGACTGCAATCTGCTTCAGGTCAGTCAGACAATTCTAGGCACAGAATTTGCCGGAATTTTCATTGTTTCAATGCCCGAAAATCTGAATGAGGAAGAACTCAGAAAAAACCTTGAAACCGATTTAAGGGGAGAAAACATCAATATTCATGTAAAGCCGGTAAAAGAGACAAAGCAGTTTGAAAAACCTTCTGATCCTTTTATTGTAACAACATTCGGTCCTGACAGAAAAGGGCTTGTTTCTGCTGTTACGGCCGCCATTGCAAGGCACAATTCAAATGTTACCAATTTAAAGGCTCTTTTTCTTGGAGGAGACAATCCAAAGGACAATGTCATGATTTATGAGATTGAAATTCCAAAATCTGAAAACTTGAAAGCTCTTTCAGAGGATCTCAACAAGCTTGGTGAAAAATTTTCTCTTGAAATAAATATTCAGCACAGAAAAATATTTGACAATATTACAAAAATTTAAGCGGAGCTAAAAAATGCTAAACGATCTTGAAATATATTCGGCTCTTGACATGCTCAATAATGCCCATCTCGATGTAAGGACAGTTACTCTGGGCATAAGTCTTTTTGACTGCGTGAGCCATGATCTTGAAAGATTCAAATCAAACATAAGAAAAAAAATAAACTTCTATGCCAAGGATCTTGTGCAGATATGCAACAGGATCGGTGAAAAATACGGTATTGAAGTTGTAAACAAAAGAATTTCCATAAGCCCTGTTGCTGTTGCGGCTGCTCCTTTTCAGGAAAATGAGATGGTCGAGATTGCAAAAACTCTGGATCAGGCCGCAAGAGAAGTCGGAGTCGATTTTATAGGAGGGTTTTCAGCACTTGTTGAAAAGGGAATGACCAATGCTGACAGAGCTCTTATAAGATCAATTCCTGAGGCCCTTTCCTCTACAGAAAGAGTGTGCGCTTCAATAAATGTTGCATCCACAAGGGAAGGAATAAATATGGATGCAGTAAATCTTATGGCAAAAACCATAAAACAGGCTGCAAACAAATCTGCTGACAAAGACGGACTTGCATGTGCAAAGATCTGCGTTTTCTCAAATATTCCTCCAGACATTCCGTTTATGGCTGGAGCATATCTTGGAATAGGCGAGCCTGAAGCTGTTATAAATGTCGGTGTCAGCGGCCCCGGAGTTGTAAAAAATGAAATCGAGGCGGCACTTGCCAAGGAAAATCACGGCCTTGACCTTGGAAGAATTGCAGAACTTATCAAGACAACAGCCTGCAAGGTTACAAGGGTCGGAGAGCTTATCGGACGCGAAGTCGCTTCTGAGCTTAAAATACCTTTTGGAGTCTGCGATCTTTCACTGGCTCCGACCCCTACAGTCGGAGACAGCGTAGGAGAGATTTTCCAGAGCCTTGGTCTTGAAAGCATAGGACTTCCCGGCTCCACAGCCGTTCTTGCCATGTTAAATGATGCAGTTAAAAAAGGAGGGGCTTTTGCAAGCTCACATGTCGGAGGTTTGAGCGGTGCTTTCATTCCGGTAAGTGAAGATTTAAATATTGCCCGTGCTGCAGAGCTTGGACTCCTTACAATAGAAAAGCTTGAGGCAATGACCTGCGTATGTTCTGTCGGCCTCGACATGGTTGCAATCCCCGGAGACACTTCAGAAGAGGTTCTTGCAGGAATAATTGCAGATGAAATGGCTATAGGAATGATAAACAATAAAACAACAGCAACAAGAATTATTCCGGTTCCAGGCAAAGGGCCTGGAGACAAGGCATATTTCGGAGGGCTTCTTGGCCATGCCTCAATAATCGACATAAAAAACAGGACAGGTAAGAATAACTTTGTAAAACTGGGCGGAAGAATTCCTGCACCGATTCACAGCCTTAAAAACTGATTATGACAATAAAATTTGCTGACATTCAGATTCTTGAAACAGGTGATGTTTTTTCACCTGTTTTCAATGACATATATTTTTCACCGGCAGGGGGATACATGGAATCTCTCCATGTTTTTGCAGAACCTAACAATATTCCCCAAAAATTTTTTTCAAAAAATAATGTAAATATTTTTGAGGCTGGATTTGGTACAGGACTTAATTTTCTTCTGACCATGAAGCTTTTTCTTCAGTTTGCTCCGGCAAATTCAAGATTAAACTATACATCTTTTGAAAAATTTCCTCTTTCACCGGAAGATATGGAAGAAATACACAAATTCTTCATTTACCTGAGGTCTGAATCAGTTAACTTTATTAATGTATATAAAAAAACTGATTTTACACAGACCTGTTCAAAATTTTATTTCCATGGTAAAAAAATCTGTCTCACTCTGGTGTTTGATGATCTTAAAACTGCTGAATCATACCTTCCTGATATTTTTTTTGATGTGTGGTATCTTGACGGGTTCAGCCCTAAGGAAAACCCTGAAATGTGGACTGATGATTTTTTCAGATACATGGGACAAAAAAGTTTTGAAAATGCAACCTTTTCAACTTTTTCCGCTGCAGGATTCATAAGAAGAGGTCTTGAAAAAAACGGATTTGAAGTTCAGAAAATAAAGGGATTTAACAGAAAAAGACAAATGCTTAAGGGATTTAAAAAGCAAAATTCTTGATTAAATCAGTTAAATAATTAAATATGCTTTTGTTTATGATTTTATTTGAAAATTTATAGATCAACCGCTGATTTCACAGTGTAAGTCATTCAAAAACATTAATTACCAATGGATTTTAAAGTGAATATATTTGATTTGGAAAAAAACACTGATTCAAAATATCTTGCTGAAGATATTTCGGTTTTAAAAGGTCTTGATCCGGTTAAAAAAAGACCAGGAATGTATACAGACACTTCCAGTCCAAATCATCTTGCCCAGGAGGTGATTGACAACAGTGTAGATGAGGCTGTTTCAGGTTATGCAAAAGAAATTTCTGTAACACTTCATGCAGACAGCTCAATTTCAGTTTCAGATGACGGCAGGGGAATGCCGGTCGATATTCATCCCGAAGAAAAAATTTCAGGAGTTGAGCTTATCATGACCAAGCTCCATGCAGGAGCAAAATTTTCCCATAAAATCTACAAATATTCAGGCGGTCTCCACGGGGTTGGTGTCTCAGTTGTAAACGCTCTTTCAAAACGGCTTGAAATTAATATTGAAAGGGATGGAAAAAAATTTTTCATTGCATTTGAAAACGGATTCAAGGTTTCTGAACTTGAAATAATTGAAGAAAATATAAAAAAAACCGGAACCTCGATAAAGTTTTATCCTGATGAATCATATTTTGACAATCCATCATTTAATCTTTCATCCTTAAAACACGCCATAAGAGCCAAGGCAATTTTATGTCCCGGCCTTAAAATGAATTTTTTCAATGAAAAAAACAATGAATCGGTTTCATGGCTTTATAAGGAAGGCATAAACGAATATTTCGAAAATGAAATCAGGGAAAACCAGTGTTCTGCTGTTCCAGAAATTCCGTTCTATTCAAAATTTATTGAAGACGAATTTGAAATGGAGACAGTAATTGCCTGGACATTCGAAGATACTCCAAATATCTATGAAAGCTATGTAAACCTTATTCCCACACCCCTTGGGGGAACCCATGTAAACGGACTCAGAACCGGTCTTTTACATGCATTGAAGGAATTCTGCGATTTAAGAAACATTATCCCGAAGGGAATAAAACTTTCAGCCGAGGATTTGTGGAAAGACTGCAACTATATTCTTTCATTCAAAATGAACGATCCTCAGTTTTCAGGGCAGACAAAGGAGCGTCTTTCATCGAGAAGCGCAGGATCTACAGTTTCATCCCTTATTAAGGATTCATTCAGTCTCTATCTTAACCAGTACCCTGAAACAGGCACTTTTATTGCCGAATCAGTAATAGACAATGCAAGAAAACGTCTTAACTCAGCCAAAAAAGTGGAAAGAAAAAAATACAAGACAGGCCCTGCTCTTCCTGGAAAACTTGCTGACTGCACCTCGCAGGACCCTGATGTTTCAGAGCTTTTTCTTGTTGAGGGTGATTCTGCCGGAGGCTCTGCAAAACAGGCAAGGGACAGAACCAATCAGGCAATAATGCCTCTTCGCGGTAAAATTTTAAATACCTGGGAAGTGGAATCCTCGCAGGTTGCCAATTCTAAAGAAATAAGCGACATTTCCATTGCAATTGGAGTTGAACCGGGTTCAGATGACATTTCAGGTCTGAGATACGGGAAAATCTGTATCCTTGCCGATGCAGACTCAGACGGACTTCACATTGCAACACTTATTGCGGCACTTTTTATTAAGCATTTTACAAAAGTTGTTGAAAACGGACATCTTTTCCTTGCGGTTCCTCCGCTCTTCAGAATCGATATAGGAAAAGAAACCCACTATGCAATAGACAGGTCTGAAAAGGATCTGATTCTAAAAAAGCATAAAAACTCCAAAAAGAAAATTTCAATTGTAAGATTCAAAGGGCTTGGAGAAATGAATCCTCCACAGCTGAGAGAAACCACTATGGAGCCTTCAACAAGAAAACTTGTCCAGCTGAACCTTCCTGAAACTGAGACTGTAACAGAAATAATGGACATGCTTTTATCCAAGAAAAGAGCCAAAGACAGAAAAACCTGGCTTTCCGAAAAAGGAGATCAGACTGAGGTCATATGAACAGAGATATAATGAACGAAGAAAAAAGGCTTATTACTGACTTTGCCGAAGAGGCCTACCTTGAATATGCTATGTATGTAATCATGGACAGGGCTCTTCCAAAAATCTCAGACGGACTGAAGCCTGTCCAGAGAAGAATTGTGTATGCAATGAGTGAACTTGGTCTTTCCCACACATCTTCATACAAAAAATCTGCAAGAACAGTCGGTGACGTTCTTGGCAAGTTTCATCCCCACGGAGACAGTGCCTGCTATGAGGCTATGGTTCATCTAGCCCAGCCCTTTTCAATAAGATATCCTCTAATCGACGGTCAGGGAAACTGGGGATCTCAGGATGATCCGAAATCATTTGCTGCAATGAGATATACAGAGTCTAAAATGACAAAGTATTCTTCGGTTCTTCTGTCCGAACTTTCCATGGGTACTGTTGACTGGGGCCCTAATTTCGATGGTACTCTCAGTGAACCTCTTGTTCTTCCTTCCAGGCTTCCAAACATTATAATAAATGGTTCTTCGGGGATTGCAGTCGGAATGTCAACCGATATTCCCTCTCACAATCTTCTGGAAGCGGCTGAAGCCTGCATAAAACTTCTTGATTCTCCCGAAACGGGTACGGAAGAACTCATGAAAATTATAAAAGGGCCTGATTTTGCCTGCGGCGGAGAAATAATTACCCCTGCACAGGATATTATCGATATTTACACATCAGGAACCGGAACAGTCAAGGTAAGGGGAACATACAAAATTGAAAACGGAGACATTGTAATCAATTCAATCCCTCCTCATGTTTCAGTTTCAAAGCTTATTGAAGACATTGCAGCCCAGATGGCAGATAAAAAACTTCCCATGGTTGCTGATTTAAGAGATGAATCTGATCATGAAGATCCCCTTAGGATAGTTATAACACCAAAATCAAGTCAGACAGATGTTACCCAGCTCATGGATCATATTTTTGCAACAACTGAACTGGAAAAAACTCAAAGAATAAACCTCAATTATATCGGTAACGACAACAAGCCTAAAGTTACAGGTATAAAAGAACTTCTTGAGGAATGGCTAGAGTTCAGAAAGGCCACAGTAACAAGAAGGCTTAATTCAAGGCTCGATAAAATAAATGAAAGACTTCACATTCTTGAAGGTCTTAAGACTGCATACCTTGATCTTGATGAAGTGATAAGAATTGTAAGGGAAGAAAAAAATCCCAAAAAAGAACTCATGAAAAAATTCATGCTGTCTGAAATCCAGGCGGATGCAATTCTCAACACAAGGTTAAGATATCTTGCCAGGCTGGAAGAGGAAAAAATTCTGCTTGAGTTTGACAGACTCAGCAAGGAAAAAAGCGAAATAGAACTCATTTTAAACGACTACAGTCTTTTGAAAAAACTTATAAAAAAAGAGATAAGAGAGGCTGGAAAAGAGTTTGGAGATGAAAGAAGAACAAGAATTATAGAAAAAAAAGAAGCAAGACCCCTTCCAAAAAGAGAAATCATACAGTCAGAACCTGTTACAGTTGTATTATCTCAACAAAACTGGATAAGAGCTGCAAAAGGCCATGAAATTGACCCCATGTCTCTTTCATACAAATCAGGTGACAAATTCAAGTTTTTCAGTCTTACCAGAAATACATACAAATCTGTTTTCATGGACAGTGAAGGAAAAACCTACTCCCTTGAAAACCACAACCTGCCCGGTGCAAGAAGTTATGGAGAGCCCCTCAGTTCGAGACTGAATCTTCCTGACCAGATCAACATTGTTTCAATGCTGTCATCTGAATCAGACTCAAAATATATTTTTGCAAGCGACTCAGGTTACGGATTCATATCAGAAATATCCAATGCTTTTTCTAAAAACAGAAAAGGGAAGAACTTTCTTACTGTTCCTGAAAACTCTATGCCTCTTGAACCAGTTAAAATAGAAAATATTGAAGATCAGATGATAGCGGCAGTGACACTTGAGGGAAGGCTTCTTATTTTTGAAGCCGCAGAACTCCCTGAACTTGCAAAGGGTAAGGGGAATCAGATCATAAGAATTCCTAAAAATGACTTTGAAAACAATAAGGACAAACTGATAATTCTTCATCTTATGGAAAAAAACTGCGGGCTTGTAATTCACTCAGGAAAGCGGATACTGAACATTACCTCCAATATGATTGAAGATTTTACCGGAAAAAGAGGAAACAGAGGTAAAATTCTTCCAAGAGGGTTCAGAAAAGTTCAGAAACTGGAAAATAAGGACTCCTGAAAAAACAAGATTTAATGACAAAAAAAAAATTTTTTGTTTTAATGTATAGCTTGAAAACCGGTTTTTTTAGTCAAATGTTTTTTATAGCTGGAAAAACAGCTTATTTCCAAGAATATTTTAAGTGCTCAGTGAAAGGATTTTTGATTCTATGTCGGAAAAACTGGAAGGTAAAATAACAGGGATAAACCTGACCAATTTTCTACAGATAGTTCAGATGGAAAAACCTACAGTTACACTTCTGATAGCCAAAGGGAGTAAAAAAGGAGCACTTTTTATTGAAAACGGTGAAATAATAGATGCTGAAACAAAATCCGGTCTCAGGCATCTTGATGCTGCCTATGAAATAATTTCCTGGGATGACTCATCAATCGAGCTTAAAAAAGAAATGCCTAAAACTGAGAGGATAATAAAAATGCCTCTCATGAACATCCTGATGGAAGCTTTAAGACTAAAGGATGAAAAGCCTCAGTCGTCTGAAGAAGAGGAAGAAATTGAAGACATCGAAATAACTGTTGAAGATGATGAAGATGTTTTAGCCGAAAACTTTCCTGCTGAAGATGGAGAAAACAATCAGGCAGAACCTGAACTGGAATTTGATGAAGATTTTCTTTCAGGTTCCGGAGAAAAGATCGATGATTTAGATGCCATAAGTTTTGACCCGGATGACTATACACCTGTTTCAGCAGATAAATCATATGATAAAGAGACAGAACAGGCTCCTGATATCCCGGACCGGGAAATAATCCCTGACAAAAAAGAAGACATTCTTGAAAGCTACGACATAGGAGCACAGCTTGACAAAAAATCTCCTGTAAAGGATTTCACAGACCACATTGTTCTTCCAAAATCAAAGGATGAAAAAAAAGGATCTGCCGAAGAAAAAACAGCTCCTTCAATAGAAGATTTTATTGAAAAGAAAAGCCCATGGAAAAAAATTGCTGTATTTTCTGTAATTTTTATGATTCTTGTTTCATGCCTTGGAGCAGGCGGATATATTTATCTTAAAAATAAAAAAATTGAACAGGAGTACTCGCAGCTTCTGAAAAATCTTGAAAAACTCGATTACGAAGATCAGAAGATCAGTGTCCTGAAAAAATTTATTTCAGCTTACCAGGGCTCAGATTATGCTGAAAAAGCCAGGAACACTCTTGACACTATTTTGAAAAGAAGCCAGAAGGAATCTTTTCAGATAATGACTCAAAAAGTGGATAAACTTCCAATAGACGATGAATATAAGGAAAGAGCGGAAAGATACTATCAAAATTTTCTCCAGAGGTTTCCAGAAGGAGAATATGCACAGAAAACAAAAAATCTTCTTGATAAAGTTCCACAAATTGTAAAAGACTATGAACTCTCAAAAATAAAGGCAATTCCGGATTCTGAAACAGAAAGAAAAATTTCTGAGCTTGAAGGCTTCAGTAAAAAATATCCCGAAGTCAGTTCTGATGAAATTGAAAAAATTAAAAATCAAACCGGAGATTACTATTTGTCTTCCATTCAGAAAGAAATAGATAAAGTTGACTCTCTGGAAAAATTTGAAGATGTAAAAAATAAAATAGAATCATTTGGCCGTCTTTTCCCCAGACATCCTGATAATTACAAAACATCCAGGCTTTCAAGAACCCTTGAAGACGAAAAATGGGCTTTTGCTCTCCTCAACTCTGCAAAAAAACATTCTTCCTCAATTGAACAGGAAAAACAATTTTTAAAGGATTACATAAGAATTCACAACAGATATAAACTTGTAAATGCTGTAAATACAAGAATAAGAGAAATAGATTATATTTTAAGTGAAAAGCAGAAATTTGAAAACATAATGGAATATGCCTCAAATGAAAGCTACTCTTATGAAAACAGAATAAACAGGCTAAAGGCATATATTCATTCAGATATTGCACCTGAGTATAAACAAAAATCAGAACAGAAATTAAGCCGGCTTGAAACAGATTATTTAAAAACCCGAAAAATACCCCGAAAAAAAGAGACACCAGAAAAAGCTGAAACACCTGCAAAGGCAATTGATATAAACGACATGATAAGAGCATCATCATCAAAAGCCGCTTCTGCTGCACAAAAGCTTTCAGGTTCTTCAAGATTTTTCATGCACGGAAAATTTTCCTTTAAAGACAGCCTGACCGGTAAAACATGGATGATTCTTGACTCAGACGACTTTTCAGATAAAGATTGCCATTATTTTAAAGACGCCCAGGAAACTGTAAAAAAAATAAATATAGACGGTTATTCCGACTGGAGACTGCCCACTGAACAGGAACTTCTGAGTCTTTACAAAAACAGGCCTTTTTTCCCGATAGAAAAAAACAAATGGTTCTGGTCAGGAGATGTTTTTGAAAAGGGTTTCAACACATATTCCGCAGCTATAACTGACAGACAGACAGAAAAAAGGGAGAAGCTCAGCAAGGATATTTTTTCTGAATGCGGAATTTTTAAAGCTGTAAGGCCTTAACTTATGCCTGTGTCAAATCTTGAAAAAGTTCAAAACGAAACAAGAAGTCTTCAGAATAAAAAAACTGCAGACCATATCATGAAGTTTTTTAAAACAGGAAAAGGGAGCTACAGTGAAAACGATATTTTTCTTGGAATTAAAGTCCCTGACTTAAGAAAAATCAATAAAAAATATCCTTTAACACTTGCAGAAACCCAGATTTTACTCAGATCTGAATTCCATGAAGAACGTTTCCTGGCCCTGATAAACCTGGTAAATCTTTACGAGCAGGCAGATATAAAAAACAAGTCGTCCATAGTCCACGATGTTTATCTTAAAAACACTCAATATATAAACAACTGGGATCTTACCGATGTCTCAGCCCCAAGAATAACCGGTAATTATTTTCTTGAGATTGATTTCAAAAACAAAGATATACTCAGGTACATGGCTTATTCTGATCTTCTTTTTGAAAGAAGAATTGCCATTGTTTCAACTCTGTATTTCATAAAATACAATTATCTTGATTTCCCCCTTGAAATAAGTCAGATTCTTGTAAGAGACAGAGAAGATCTGATCAACAAGGCTGTTGGATGGATATTAAGGGAAACAGGGAAAAAAGACGAAAAAAGACTTATTGAGTTTCTTGAAAAAAATTATTTAAACCTCAAAAGAGTAACTTTAAGATATGCCATTGAAAAATTTGATAAAAACACGAGGGCAAAATTTCTTAAAGGTGTTTTCTAGCTCATTAATTATCTGGGTTATTTTAAAAAGCACTTCCCTCTTTTCTGCTGATTTGATTTATTTTGCCTCTCTTGAGGAAAAAACATTCAATTCCAGGGCAGTTTCTTCAAATCTTTATCTGAATCCTGTAAAAAAAGCCCTTACAGAGTCTGAATTCAAATTTTTTTACTGGAACATAATTGTTGATAACAGAACAGAAAGCAAAAATCTCGTAGAAAAGGGAATAAAAGCATTTCTCCTGAAAAACGGAAAACTTTCGGTTGAATCATTTTCAAAAAAAGACAATTTCACACTTCATGATGAAATCCATATCTATTTTGAAGGGTATTTCAAAAATAATGTAGAAATTAAAAAAATTGAAAATATTGATAATTCATCCCAA
>JBFWJK010000016.1:0-31140 GCA_050253255.1 Desulfobacteraceae bacterium
GAAATAAGTTCTTTACCACATCTACAAACAGATCCCCCAAATTTGCGCAGCCGGGCGAAGAAGGAGAGGAGCTGAATCTTTTTCTTGAGCTCAAACTGCTGGCAGATGTTGGAATTATTGGTTTCCCTAATGCAGGCAAATCGACTCTTATAAGCAGAATTTCGGCTGCAAAGCCAAAAATTGCCGATTATCCGTTTACAACCCTGGTTCCAAATATAGGCGTTGTTGATCCGGGATTCGGAGAACCTTTTGTTGCGGCGGATATTCCCGGAATAATTGAGGGTGCTCATAACGGAACAGGACTTGGTCACAGATTTCTCAAACATGTTGAAAGAACAAGATTTCTTCTTCATCTTATAGATGTTTCAGCGCTTGATGAAAATGACCCGCTTTATCAGTTCAATTCCATAAATAATGAACTTAAACTGTTCAATCCTGAACTTGCGAAAAAAAAGCAGATAATAGTATTAAACAAGACAGATCTTACAGAAGCAGAAAAAAAGGCTGATCTGTTCAGACAAAATATTTCTGAAAAAAAAATCTTTGAAATTTCAGCTGCCACAGGAAAAGGCGTTGAACAGCTTGTCAAATTTTTAGGGCAGGTTTTAAAAAGAGATGATAAATAACAGGGAATATATAGAAAACGCAAGAAGAATAGTAATAAAACTCGGAAGCAATGTTCTCACAGGGAAAAATGATTTAAATGTTTCAGTCATTGCTTCTCTTTCCAGGCAGGTAAATTCCTTAATAGAATCAGGTATACAGGTAATAATTGTATCTTCGGGTGCCATGGCAGCTGGTTTAAGAAAAATGGGGCTGGAGAAAAGGCCGGTTCTCCTTCCTGAACGTCAGGCTGTTGCGGCTGTAGGCCAGACAAGGCTTATCATGGAGTACGACAAGGCTTTTTCAGGTTATGGAATAATTGTAAGCCAGCTTCTTCTGACCTCGGAAGATCTGGGTGAAAGAAAACGATACCTGAACGCCCGCAATACCTTAAATACACTTTTATCCAAAAATATAATTCCTATTATAAATGAGAACGATACGGTTTCAGTTGAAGAGATAGCCTTTGGAGACAATGACAATCTTTCAGCCATGGTTGCAATGCTTATGGACGCCGATCTTCTTATAAACCTTACGGATATAGACGGTGTCTATACAAAGGACCCCAGAAGATTTAAAGACGCAGAACACATAAAAGCAATTGATTCAATAACAGAAGAAATTGAAAGGCTTGCGGGAGATATCCCGGGTGCTCTGGGTACCGGAGGGATGAAGTCTAAAATCAGGGCTGCCAGGAAGGTCATGATGCACGGGATTCCAATGATAATTGCAAACGGTCTGCATGCCCATGCTATAGACGATATTTTTTCATTTAAGGCAAAGGGTACATTTTTTGTCCCCTTAAGGGAAAAAATAAAGAGCAGAAAGTCCTGGATAGCCTTCAACCTTAAACCAAAAGGATCTCTTGTTATTGATGACGGTGCAAGAAAAGCTCTTGTCAAAAACGGTAAAAGCCTTCTTCCAGGAGGCATAACGGCTGTCAATGAAGATTTCCACATGGGAGAGCCTGTAAAAATTTTTGATAAAAAAGGCGTTGAGATAGGTTCAGGGCTTGTCAATTATTCCTCTGCTGATATAAGAAAAATTGCGGGAAGAAAAACCGATGAGATAAAAAAACTTCTTGGACTTAAGCCTTATGACGAAATTGTGCACAGAGATAATCTTGTTATAACACTAGCGGAATAATTTTTTTGTGCCGGGCTTTAAAAGTCCTGATTTTTCCTCTTTTATCGGTCTTATGCTTCCGGCTGAATGTCTGATCCAGAAATACTTTCGGTGCAGCGCAGGTATATTGTTTGGCTGAAAAGATTTTAATCGGCTGAGACTTTTCTGCCGTCAGACAATATCAAGCTGGCCTCATTAATGCATTTTAATGAAAAAATAAGTTTGAATTTTAAATAATTAAATTTCAAATCCAGGGTGAAAAAAATGGAGAAATTAATAACTGAAATTGCTCGAAGCGCAAAAAAAGCCTCAAGGAAAACAGCTGTCCTTTCAACGGATCAGAAAAACAGGGCTTTGGAAGAAATTAAAAAAAGCCTTGAGAAAAATTATAAAAAAATTCAGGAAGAAAACTTTAAAGATGTTGAAGATGCAGGGAAAAGAGGTCTTACATCGGCAATGATTGACCGTCTTACTTTAAGCGACAAGGTCATGAACTCAATGATTTCCGGTATTGATGAAGTTATTCTTCTTGATGATCCTGTGGGTAGAATAGGATCTATCAAAAAAAGGCCAAACGGACTTGAAGTCGGAAGAATGAATATTCCAATTGGTGTAATAGGAATGATTTATGAGTCAAGGCCAAATGTAACTGTCGATGCAGCTGTTTTATGTCTGAAGGCAGGAAATGCTGTAATTCTTAGAGGCGGAACCGAAGCTTTTTATTCAAATCAGGTTCTTGCATCGGCAATTTCAGAAGGACTTGAAAATGCAGGGCTCGACAATAAAACTGTCCAGATTGTGCCTGTAAAGGAAAGGGAGGCTGTAAACTTCCTTCTTAAGCAGGAAGGGCTTATTGACCTTATGATACCAAGGGGCGGTGAAGGTCTTATAAGGTTTGTGGCTGAAAATTCCAGCGTTCCTGTGCTGAAGCACTACAAAGGTGTATGCCATGTATATGTTGATAAGTTTGCAGATCTCGAAATGGCGGCTGAAATAGCATTTAATTCAAAAGTCCAGAGGCCGGGTGTATGCAACGCAATGGAAACACTGCTTGTACACAAGGATGCTGCAGATAAATTTCTGCCTCTGATCGGAAGAATGTATAATGAGGCCGGAGTTGAAATAAGAGGATGTAAAAAGACCTGCGAGCTTATAAAAGAAGCTGTCTTTGCAAGACAGGAAGATTTTGGAATGGAATTTCTTGATCTTATTGCGGCAGTAAAGGTAGTGGATACTTTTCATGAAGCACTGGATCATATTTCAGTATACAATTCCGGCCATACTGAGGCGATTGTCACAAAAGACTATTCAAGGGCAAGAAGATTTTTGAGGGAGGTTGATTCTTCGGTCGTGCTTGTCAATGCATCTACAAGGTTCAATGACGGCAGCCAGCTCGGACTTGGAGCAGAAATCGGTATAAGCACAGACAAGCTTCATGCATACGGTCCAATGGGAATTGAAGAACTTACAACAAGAAAGTTTATTGTATTCGGTGATGGGCAGATCAGAAACTGAACAAAAAACCGGAATTTTCGGCGGCACCTTCAATCCTTTTCATAAAGGACATTTGAATGCCGCTGAAGCTGTTTTTAAAGGGCTTGATTTAAAAGAGCTTGTTTTTATGCCTGTTTACATTCCTCCGCACAAGAATTATAAAGGTCTTGCCCTGTCAGATGACAGAATTGAAATAATAAAAAAGTCGATTGAGGGCATAAAAGGCTTTTCTGTTTCAGACCTTGAAATAAAAAGGAAAGGTTTATCCTATACTATAGACACACTGGAGGAGATAAAAAAGAGCATAAAAGGCGAGCTTGTTTTTGTCATGGGATCGGATTCCTTTCAAAATTTTAATAAATGGCACAGATATAAAGATATTTTAAAAACTGCCTCCCTTGCAGTAGCCAGCCGACCTGATTTTGAAGCAGGGATAGGTCAGCTTGGAATAAAAGGTTATTATCTGAAAAAACAGGGGTGTTATTCCCATAAAAAATACAGGGATATTTATTTTTTCAGGATTAACGAAAAAGATATTTCTTCAACAGAGCTGAGAAAAAAAATAAGGTACGGGCAGGACATAAGGGCATATATTGATGAAAAAGCAGCTGAATATATAGAAGAAAAAGGGCTTTATAAAGATGAAAAATGAAACAGCAGAATTTGCAATACCTTTTGTTGATGCAGTTCTTGGGAAAAAGACAGAAGGCGTGACAGTACTTGATGTATCAGGACTTACTTCGGTGGCAGATATTTTTATTATCGGAAGCGGAAGATCATCAAGGCAGGTCAAGGCGATAGCCGAATATGTAAAGAGAAATTTAAGGGACAAGGGGAAAAAGCCCTTAAGTATAGACGGTGAAAACGAAGGAAACTGGGTTCTGATAGATTACGGCGATGTGGTTATTCATCTTTTTCA
This sequence comes from Desulfobacteraceae bacterium, assembly GCA_050253255.1. Taxonomy (GTDB): domain Bacteria; phylum Desulfobacterota; class Desulfobacteria; order Desulfobacterales; family JACKCP01; genus JACKCP01. The sequence goes on from JBFWJK010000016.1 coordinate 4,142, forward strand.
GGAGTCAACAAGAAGATTTTATGATCTTGAGGGGTTGTGGATGGATGCACCGAGAATTCTCAAGGAATATATTGATAAGAAAAGATCTGAAACAGTTTATGCAGATGATGAGGATGACGATTTCTGGAGCAATGAGGAAGATGAATATGAAGAGTATTAGACCTTGTCTGTTAATGATTCTTGACGGATGGGGAAAAGGTGAATCGGGCGCCGGAAATGCTGTGGAAAAGGCAGATACTCCGAACCTTGATTTTTATCTCCAGAATTACCCTGTGTCCGAATTAAAATGCTCTGGTGAATATGTGGGGCTTCCTCCGGGAGTTATGGGGAATTCGGAAGTGGGGCATCTCAATATAGGTGCAGGAAGAATTGTGTACCAGGATCTTCTGAGAATTGACAGGTCTATTGAAGATAAAAGTTTTTTTTCCAACAGTGCATTGAACCATCTTTTTGATGAAACAATAAAAAATAAAGGAAAAGTTCACTTTCTGGGGCTTTTGTCAGACGGAAGAGTTCACAGCAGTCTTGATCATCTTGATGCTCTGATTGAAATGGCAGTAAGAAAAAATGTCAAAGCTGTTATTCATCCTGTTATGGACGGAAGAGACACCCCCCCTGAAAGCGGAATAAATTTTTTAAAAGAGCTGGAAAAAAAGATAGAACCCTATGTCAATATTACTGTCGGGACAGTCTGCGGCAGGTTTTATGCCATGGACAGGGATAAAAGATGGGAAAGGGTTGAAAAAGCCTACAGACTTTATACAAAAGGTGAAGGAGAAATTTTTGATTCTGCTCAAAAGGCAGTCTCTTTTAATTACGAAAATAAAATTACAGACGAATTTATCAAGCCTGCAGTTATAGACAGGAATGGACTTGTAAAAGAAAATGACGGAATAGTTTTTTTCAATTTCAGAGCGGACAGGGCAAGGGAGATTACCCGGGCTTTTACATCCCCTGATTTCAAAGAATTTGAAAGGGGAGTTAAAATAGGCCTTTCAGGTTATGTGTGCATGACAGTCTACGACAGCGAATTTGGGCTTGAAGCGGCATTTCCTCCAGTAACTCTAAAAAACAATATCGGTGAATTCATATCAGACCAGGGACTTGATCAGCTTCGTATTGCAGAAACTGAAAAATATGCCCATGTTACTTATTTTCTGAACGGAGGCAGAGAAGAGCCTTATCACGGAGAGGACAGAATACTTGTGCCTTCTCCAAGAGATGTTGAAACCTATGACAAAAAGCCGGAAATGAGTGCCGCAAAGGTATGCTCTTCATTTGTGGAGGCTTTTAAGAAAAATGATTATTCACTTTGTGTTTTAAATTATGCCAATATGGACATGGTGGGTCATACAGGAGTTTTTGATGCAGCTGTAAAAGCATGCGAAACAGTTGACAGATATGTAAGGCCGGCAGTTGAGGCTGTGCTTGAAAAAGGCGGCTTTGTTGTTATAACGGCTGATCACGGAAATCTTGAGAAAATGCTTGCTGAAAATAACGGGCCTTATACTGCTCATACAACCAATCCTGTCAATTTTGTTCTTGTGGATAATGAAAAAAAACATAGTCTGAAGAAGCAGGGAAAACTCGGAGATATAGCTCCGACTGTTCTTGAGCTGATGGGATTGGAGATCCCGGTTGAAATGACAGGAGAAAGTCTTGTGAGGGAGGATTTATAATGGACTGCATAAAAGATTATTTAACAGGAAAAGATGTTGCATTAACAGGAGCTGAAGAAAACCGTCAGAAGGTTATAAGATTTTTAGTGGAAGAAAAAGGTTATTCAAAGTCAGACATAAAAAGGAGAGTCTGTTTTGAACTTTTAATCTCAGATGAACCTTACAGGACAGAGCTTGATCTTGTAATTATAATAAACGGGAAAACAGCCGCTGCATTTAAAACTCCTGCCGGCTCGCTTTCTTCGTGGGACAGGGAAATTATTGCCGGAGCAAGGATTATTGTGCCTGAATATCAGATTCCTTTTGCAATAGTTTCTGACGGAGAAAATGCAGATATTTTTGATACTGTCAAAGGTAAAAAGATTTTTCAGGGAATGAATAATATTCCTTCAAAAGAAGAAATGGAAAAGTATCTTGAAAAAAATCCAATGGCTGAATTTCCAAAGGATAAGGCCGAAAGACAGAAGATGGTTTTCAAAACCTATGATATGCTGAATGTGAACAGATAAAAAATTGCACAATCCTTATTTTCTGAACAGATATATTCTGATGCAGAAAATTTTATTGTCTCATTGACTTAACTTCAGTGCCAAACTCATATTGAGTTTTTAATAAAGCGTATTGAAACTTAAAAAAATTATTTAAATCTATGTGAATAAAAAGTTTCCGCAAAACCTGGTACAATTAAGCGAAAACTTTTTTCCAGCAAAAAAATCTAATTCAGTTCTTTTCCGCAGTGTTTGCAGACTTTTGCCCTTTTTTTGATTATTTCTGCACAAAAGGGGCATTCCCTTGTAAAGCATCTTTCATGAATTTTACCTACAGCAACTTCTATTGCTTCAGAAACCTTAATGCTTGGCGGCTTTATATTTCTCAGCGGCTCAATCACTTCAGTTATGTCAGCACAGTCTCCAAGCATTTCAATTGCCTTGAGTCGTACGCGGACAGGTTCTGTATTGTCCTGTGACATTGAAACTATCTTTATTAAGTCTTTGTTTACAAAACAGTCAGCAAGGGTTGAAAAACCGGTTTTAATCCGTTCCTGGATTTTTTCCTGCTCATTGATAGTTTCTTCGGTAACTATCTGGGCTTCTCCGCCTGTCACCCCGAAAACAGGCATAAGCTCAAAATTGTCTGTAAAAGGGTAATTAAGACACCTGAAGGACGCTTTATGACCGTAATTTTCTTCCATGTCATCCCACCCGTTTATGAACGGAGGACAATTGTCGTTAAAGCAGACAAAAAGAAAAGGTTCTCCCCAGCCGAGGCCGTCGCTGAAGGTTATCGGAGGAACTTCCCATATATCCATTTTTTTGCCGCAATGCGGGCAAACAGGTTTATCTGTTTCTAAAAGTTTTTGAAGGTATTCATCTCTGGTCAGCATATAAAATCTCCTTTTAACATAAATATAGGTATTTAAGATAACAATGAGTTATGACATTGGCAAGTCTGTGTCAGAAATTTGTCATATTCTTTTTATACGGCATTTTATTGTCGGTCTTTTTTTCTGTTTTTAGCCATGGCTTAAGGTGTGGTTGAGCAGGCCGCTGTTCCTGCTGGGAATGCAGACTTAATTTATCAAGCTGGATATTGGCACGGTATTTGTATAATAAGCATTAAATGCAAATTCGAGGAGCAGTCATGAACAGGATATATGCCAGAGCAAATTCAGGATTTTCTTTACCGGGTTTTTTAAATTTTACAAAAATTAAAGATTTGAAAAGACTTAACAGGTATCTGATAAATATACATCAGGCCGTTGATTTTGAAGATATTACTTCTGAGCTTTCAAGGTGCATAAATGATATTTTTGATCATGAATTTTTCGGTCTTGCTGTTCAGGATAAAAATAAAATCATGGTCTGGATAGAGCCTTCAGTCTTCAGAAGCACAATTGAAGATCTTGTAAAAAAGGATTTTTCCTTTGACGGGGAAGTTGAAATTCATCCGGTAAATGCTTCGATTACAGGATTTTTAAAGGAAAGAAGTCTCAGGAATTCATTGTTTGGCAAAGAGTTTACAGGAAGCAACTTCAGGGCAAAGCTATATATTGTTCCGGGAAAAAAAATAATCGGGAAATACCACTCAGAAATAATATCTGACATGGTAACAGGCCTTGAAAACGCAGTGTCCTCTTTTATAAGGATGAAATCTCTGGAAGATGCGGCTTCAATTGATGCCCTTACAGGGTGCTACAACAGACGGGAGCTTGACAGGAAGCTTGAAGAGCAGTTTTCTTTTTCCAGGCGCTATGGCAAGGATTTCAGCCTTATCATGTTTGATATAGATCATTTTAAAAATCTTAACGATACTTACGGACACGATGCAGGCGATGAGGTTCTGAAAGAAATTTCATCCAGAATAAAGAAAATAATCAGAACAGAAGATAATATATTCAGGTACGGTGGTGAGGAATTTGTTGTCATCCTTCCGGAAACAGATGAGTCGAGTGCGGCAATGCTTGCCAACAGACTGAGAGTAGAGATTGCTGAAAATCCATTTATAATAAATGATAATCATGTTTTTGTAACTTCAAGCTTCGGGGTTTCTTCTTTAAATGATTCAAAAACACCTAAGGAGCTGATTAAAAATACTGATAATCTTTTGTACAGGGCTAAAAACAGCGGAAGAAACAGGGTTGTTTCGAATCTTATAAGGCTTTGTAAGCAGGCTGTAAAATAAAATGAAATGCTGAAAGACTTAAGCAGATTAAAGATTGAAAAAATCGTATTGAGGATTTTTTTTAAAAGCTGAAAAACATATCGGCTTCAGCCGCGGTTGAAGCCGGTATGTTTTTTTGTTTTTAAAGGTTGAAAAAATAACTTTGAGTTATTTATATTTTGGCTTTATATTATAAGTTAAAAATGATTTCAGCCGGAAAAATGAAAAGTTTTTTATCTTTATTTTTTAATATCAGTATTATATCTTTTTAATCAGTGAAATTATCAGCATTGTTTTTCTTTTTTTAAATCCGACTACTAATGTTTTTAAGTCAATTACAGTTCCTCTGAATTTCTTGCTAAGTATTTTTTTGCTGGTAATGATATAAATCATAAATTGAAAATGGTTTTTTATGCTCAATAAAAATCATCAAAATTTTGAACTGGGTGAAAAGGATTTCAGCTTCATAAGAAAACGCGTTTATGAAGAATGCGGGATCAATCTGCATGAAGGAAAAAAAGAACTTGTAAGGTCAAGGCTTTCCAAAAGGCTCAGGGAACTTAATCTCAGAAGTTTCAGCGAATATAAAAAATTTCTTGAAGATAACCATGAAGAGTCTGTCAAGCTGTTAAATGCAATATCTACTAATCTTACAAGTTTTTTCCGGGAAAAAAAGCATTTCGATTTTTTAACAGAGAAAGGGCTTCCTGGTCTCCTTGCATCAAAACCTCGTGATAAAAGAATTCTGAGGTTCTGGAGTGCAGGGTGCTCTACAGGTGAAGAACCCTACAGCCTTGCATGTGCCCTTGAGTCAAGATGTTCAGATTACGGAGGATTTGATTTCCGTATTACTGCTACAGATATTTCCACAGATGTATTACAAAAAGCTCAGGCAGGTATTTATGAAATATCAAGAGTTGCAGGAGTTGATATATCGATACTGAAACAGTATTTCCAGAGGGGTACCGGCCCCAAAAAAGGGTTTGTCAGGGTCAGTAAAAGACTCAGGAGCAAGATAGATTTTTTAAGGTTCAATCTCATGGATCCTTATCGTTTTAATTATGAATATGATGTTATCTTCTGCAGAAATGTAATGATCTATTTTGAAAAGAAAATTCAGTCGGCAGTGATAAATAAATTTTATAATGCCCTTAATCCGGGAGGCTATCTTTTTGTAGGACACTCCGAAAGCCTCATGAATATTGAACATAGATTCAAATATGTTGAGCCCACAATTTATCAGAAATAATAAGAGGTTTTTATGCCTGAAGAAAGCATTGAAAATTATCATGAACTGATTGAAACATTTGCAGCTCAGGTGGTTGTTGCGGAAGCAGGCGACATTCCTTCCCTGGGTGAACTGTTAAAAATTATTGATGCAATAGTAAAAACTGAAATTTACGGTACAAAAGAAATTGGTGAGTGTCTTAGGAACCAAGTAGAAAAATTAATTCTTGAAGAAGAAACAGATGTTTCCCCTCTTGAAGAAGGAGTTGAAATTTTAAGGGAGCTTGAAAAAGCCTTTGCTTCACAGGATGGTTCCGGCAAGGCAGATTTGGACTCTCTTATGAGCAGAATCAACTGTACATTAAAAAAACTTCCTGAAGAAAAAGAATCTGAGTCAAAGCCGTTGAGCGCCTCTGAGGATATATCTCTTTATATTGAATTTGCACATGAAAGTCTTGAAAATCTGGAAAAAGCAGAAGTCGATCTGATCGAACTGGAAGAAAATCCTGATAATGCCTCGCTTATTAACAGCGTTTTTCGTGCTTTTCATACTATCAAGGGGGTTTCAGGCTTTCTTGAACTTGATTCAATAAACCATCTTGCCCATAAAACGGAAACTCTTCTGGACAGTATAAGGCAAAAGGAAATAGATCCCACCTCAGAGGTCACTGACGTAATTTTAAGGGCCGTGGATCTGATGAAGAAAATGATAAATGATATTTCATCTTCAGCAGAGACAGATAGTGTTATTTCAAAAAAAGAATGGGCGATTGAGACCTTTATTGAAACAATAGAAAATATATCTGAAGATCAAAAAGACTTACCCATAGGTGAGCTCCTTGTAAAAAACAAAGCTGTAAAGCGTGAAGATATTGAAAGAGGACTGGAAAGACAGAAACTCGAGCCCTCAAAGAAAATCGGTGAAATTCTTTTGGAGGAGAACTCTGCATCAAGAAAAGATATTCATAAAGCGCTTATAAAACAGTCGAATGCAAGAAAAAACAGCTATGCGGTGAAAGTAGATACAGAAAAGCTTGATGCACTGGTTGATCTTACAGGAGAGCTTGTTATTGCTCAGTCAATTTTAAAGGAGCTGTCAAAGGGAAAGGATTTAGATAACAGATTCCTTCAGTCTCTTGGGCAGATGAACCAGATAATTTCTTCGGTGCAGAAAATATCCATGTCAATGAGAATGGTTCCTATAGGGAATACTTTTCAGAAAATGATCAGGGTTGTCAGGGATGTTTCATCAAATCTCGGAAAAAAGGTGGAACTTTCAATGGAAGGAAAGGATACCGAGATAGACAGGAATATGGTCGATGCACTTTATGAGCCTCTTGTTCATATGGTAAGGAATTCTGTTGACCACGGAATTGAAACACCGGGACAAAGGAAGGAAAAAGGAAAGGATCCTGTCGGTAAAATAATTCTTTCATCTTTTCACAAGGCCGGAAATATTGTGATTGAAATTATTGATGACGGAAAAGGCCTTGATAAAGACTTCCTTTATGAAAAAGCCGTGAGAAAAGGGATAATTTCCGAATCTGAAAAATTAAGTGAAAAAGAGATTTTCAATCTGATATTTCATCCAGGTTTTTCAACAGCTGAAAATGTTACAGATGTTTCAGGCAGGGGGGTTGGAATGGATGTGGTAAAAGAGGCCATTGAAAATTTAAAGGGGCATCTGGATATAAATTCTGTCAAAGGCGACGGAACAAAATTTACAATAAGACTTCCTCTTACAATGGCAATAATCGACGGTATGCTGATCAGGGTGGGAAATGAAAAATATATTGTTCCTACGATGAGTATTATTGAGGCTGTTCCTTTTGATGAGAAAAAATATTTCACTGTTGAAAAAAAGGGTGAAATGATCAGGGCGCGAAATGAACTTATTCCTCTTGTGAGGCTTAATACCATCTGCGATGCTTCTTATGATGAAAAAAACGAAAATCTTCTTGTTCTTATTGTTGAGAATAAAGGAGAAAAATGCGGGCTTCTTCTTGATGAACTTCTTGGGAAAGATGAATTTGTAATAAAAAACCTTGGAAATCTTTTCAAGGATACAAAAATATTTTCTGGCGGAGCCATTCTGGGTGACGGCAGGGTTGGCCTTATAATTGATATTGCAGGTCTTTTTGAATGGAATGACCATTAGTCTTGTTTTAAACTGGAAAAGGCGCAGCCCGGACAACTATGGAGGTGCTAAATTGAAAGTCGTGGTTGGAGTTGCTGATATGAAAGTCAGTAATAAAACCGGAGATGAGATAATAACATACTCCCTTGGTTCGTGCATAGGAATTGCAGTGTTTGATCCTCTTGTCAAGGTCGCCGGGATTTTGCATTACATGCTTCCTGAATCAGAGCTTGATATTGAGAAGGCTAAAAAAAATCCATTTATGTTTGCAGATACCGGTATTCCAAGGTTTTTTAAGGAAGCATACAAATTCGGGGCAAAAAAACAGAGGATGAAAATTGTCATAGCAGGAGGGGCCCAGATTCTTGATCAGAAAGGGTTTTTCAATATAGGCAAGAGAAATTATATGGCAGTAAAAAAAATGTTTTTCAGAAACAATGTATTTTCAGATTTTGAGGATATCGGAGGGAATATAAACAGGACAGTTACAGTAAGGATAGATACAGGTGAAGTTGTAATTAAAACTGCGGGAAAAGGAGAGAAAATAATATGAAATTCATAGAACTCCTTTTGAGCCAGATTGATGAACTTGAGCCTTTCCCTGAAATTGCACACAGAGTTCTTGAGCTTTCCCAGAAAACTGAGTCAAAGATGTCTGAAATTGCAAATGTTATCCAGTATGATCCAATGATTACCGCTGATATAATAAAGATGAGCAACAGCGCATATTTCGGCCTTTCCAGAAAGGTTGGCTCCTTAAAAGATGCAATAGGAATTCTTGGGCTTGACAGAATAATAAATCTTGTTCTCATGAAATGCAGTTCAAAAAATTATAAAGGCTTTCAGCCGGGCTATGAGCTTGAAGAAGGCTCTTTGTGGAAAAAGTCTGCAAGCGCTGCGATGATAGCCGGGAAAATAGCAAGGGAAAAGATTCCTGAATCAAAGGCAAGGGTTTTTACAGCAGCACTTTTGAGAGATATCGGAAAGGTTGTTCTCGGACAGTATGTTGCAAATAAAAAAGATAAAATAAAAGCTCTTGTGGAGGAGAATTCATTAAGTTTTGATGAAGCGGAGAAAAAAGTGCTTGGAATAGATCAGGGAGAAATGAGCGCACTCATTTTGAAAAAGTGGGGTTTCCCTGATGATATGACAGTTGTTGTAAAAAATTCATATAATCCCAGGGCTAATTCAAAATTTTGCATGGAATCTGATATTGTTTATTTTGCCCATAATATCTGTCTGATGCTTGGGATAGGTGTAGGCGCTGACGGACTTGCCTACAGATTTGACAATTCTGTCATGAAAAGGCTTGGTTTTGAGCATAAGGATATTGAAATGATGATGGCTGATTTTACAGATTCCATAAAGGATCTTGAAAAACTCATAGAAAGCGTTTGAAACTATCGGGAGTTTAAAATGGGGAAACTTACAATAATGGTTGTTGATGATTCTTCGCCGATGAGGGAGGTCATCATAAAGACAGTAAAGGCTGCCGGTTATTCTTCTGAAAATTTTCTTCAGGCCTCAAACGGCAGAGAAGCTCTTGTCATGATGCAGGATAACTGGATTGATCTTCTTGTTACAGACTATAACATGCCTGATATGGACGGACTTATGCTGATTGAAGAAATGAAGAAAGACGATGTTTTTGCATCTGTTCCTGTTCTCATCATCACAACGGAAAGGCGTGATGAGCTTATTGAGTTATTTATGGAAAAAGGTGCGGCAGGTTATCTGAAAAAGCCTTTCAAGCCGGAGGAGATAAGACAGAAAATTGTAGAAATTCTTGGTGAAAGGATTTGTGATGAAAGCGAAGCTGAAGATTTTGATGAAGGACTTGATTTCTGAGGTTCTTTCAGGGATGTTTTTTTCGCCTGCAGAATTCAGTGATGACTTTGCGCCTGGTGAAATAAATATTTTTTTGAACCAAAAGGATATTATTATTGCAAATATTGTTGTTGAAGGTGAAACACCTCTGGAAGTCTTTGGAGCAGTTCTTCCTGAAACAATGGAAGATCTTGCCATTAATTTTACAGGTAAAACAGCTGTCAGTACTGAAGATATTGAAGGCACTCTCATGGAGCTTCTCAATATGACAGGAGGGGGTATAGTTGCTGATTTTTTTAAGGGTTCTGAAACAAAGCTTCATATCCCTCAAATTGTTTCAAAAGCAGATTTTCTCAACACTCTTTCAGATAAAAACAGTGAAAAGATTCTTTTTAAATGCCTTCTGATAAACGGCGAGATCCTTTTTGCAGGTTCATTATTGAAATCATGAATTGAAAGGTAATTCAAATGTCTGGAAAAATCAGAGTTCTTATTGTTGACGATTCCGCTGTTGTAAGAAAAATTCTGTCTCAGAGCCTTGAAAGCGAAGAAGATATTGAAGTTGTGGGAACTGCTCCTGATCCATATGTTGCAAGGGAAAAAATTGTAAAATTAAACCCTGATGTTGTGACTCTTGATGTTGAAATGCCCAGAATGGACGGAATAACTTTTCTTAAAAAGCTTATGAGGTATTATCCGGTTCCTGTAATAATAGTAAGCTCCCTTACTGAAAAAGGTGGAGAACTTGCCCTTGAGGCTATTAAAAGCGGTGCTGTTGAGGTTATGGCCAAGCCTTCGGGTTCCTTTTCAATCGGAGATATGGCAGTTCAGATTGCAGACAAGATAAGGGCTGCATCCAGGGTCAACGTCAGAAAAAAAGTTCAGATAAATGCTGCTTCACAGTCACCTGTAAATACCTTGACCATGAAAACACTTGGACCGACAACAAGAAAAATTATTGCAATCGGAGCTTCAACCGGAGGAACCGAGGCAATAAGATATCTGATGAAAAAAATTCCTTCAAACTGTCCGGGGATAGTAATTGTTCAGCATATGCCCGCAAAATTTACAAAATCGTATGCTGACAGCCTCAATCTCCAGTCAGCACTGAGTATCAAGGAGGCATGCGACGGTGATCCTGTAACTCCTGGAACGGCTTTGGTAGCCCCTGGGAACTATCATCTCCTGGCTGCAAGAAGCGGAGCCAGATATTTTGCAAGGGTAAAGACAGGGCCTATGGTGCATCATCAGAGACCTGCCGTTGATGTGCTTTTTAAAACCGTAGCCTCACATGCCGGCGCAAATGCTGTCGGAGTCATTTTGACAGGGATGGGTGCTGACGGTGCTGAAGGGCTTCTTGAGATGAGAAATGCGGGGGCAAGAACAATTGCCCAGGATGAGGACTCCTGTGTTGTTTTTGGCATGCCCAAAGAAGCAATAAAAAAAGGAGCAGCTGAATTTGTGCTCCCTCTTGATAAGATTGCGGAAAAAATTATTGAGCTTGTCCAGTAGTTTAGCTTACTCTGCACTTATTATTGCATTAAGCTCCATTACAAGTTGTTTAAGCTCATTCTGATATTCAGGCGGAACCATTACTGCTTTTGGAGTCTGGTTCTCAACAAATTTTGATGTAAAAAGCGGATTTGAGCCGTGAACAATAAGGTCTATGATATTTCCGCTCAATCCGTCATGATCAAGTAGTTCTGTAAACTGCTGTACCACATTGTTCACAGACATTGTTTTTTCATCAATTTCTGATATCCCTGTTTTAGAGCAATCCCTGAATGAAAGCTGTACCCTGCACGCCAGAGGTCTTATATCATAAATCATGCATTCATTTTCATACAAAAAGGGACATTTGACTTCTGTTGCCGGGATGTATTCTTCGGGGAGATCTTCGTCTGTCATGGAAATATTTGCAATGGAATTAATTGTTGTTTTTGGCATGAATCTTTCGTACTCAAGATAGTCCTCAAGTTTTTTTTTAAGGCCTGTGCCTATTTTATTCATTATCAGTTCTGCCTCAAGAGATGTTGCCGCTATGTTTATGGTGCAGCATCTGTCGCATCCTTTACTGCAGAAAAAAGGGGTGCCTTTTATCCATTTTTCATGGAGTTCATATATTTGTCTGAGCTTTTCTATTCTGTCCATCAGGTTTTCCTTTGGTTAATTTACATAAAAAATTCGTCATGAATCAAATCTTTGCTTTTCTGTAATGGAAATATCTCTGTTTACAAACTACGTCATCAGCTCCTTTAAAATGAGACGCAGTTTTGAGAGCAGATCAATTTTGCTTTAAGGTATACATTTTTGGATCAAAAATAAAGATTTAACTAAGTTAAGCTTTTAACGCAGTCAGATGGATGACAGATAAAAATTAATTTATTTCAAATATGAGGTTTTTTAACTTAAAATAACCGGAAGGCGGAAAGAGCTGGTTCTGTGTGAAGGTTAAATCAGTTTTAAAAAATTTTTCACCCTCAAAAGAGCACTTTCAAAATCATGGTTTTTTGTAAATATTTTTATTTCATTTAAAATTTTTCTGTGATTTTCATTTAATCCAGACTGATTTATTTCAGATATTATTTTTTCAGTTTCGTCTGTTTTTTTCTGCTTGAGGCTGGTTGCAAGTCTTAGAAGATTTTTTTTAAGCATCTGAGGAGGAGTTTGCTGGACTGCATCAGACTTAAAATCAGAAACTGTTTCCAGTTCGGCTGCAAGGATTTTTTCAATGGCATCCATTGTCTTATTGAAATGGGTTTCAAGGGGGATTATTGTTTCCATTGATAACAATTCTGGAGCTTCCTTAAGCAAATTTTAAATTTTTAAGTTCTTTATTTTCAATAAACTTTTTTATTTTATCTGTGTAGCCTGTGTAATTTTTGTAAAATCTCAAAAGGAGTTTTTTGAAAATATTAAAGTCATTGCCTACATAAAAAACTCCGGTTTCCACGTCTATTTCATCCTGGTCAGGAACTGCGGGATTAATATTATTGTCCTGTTTATCTGAATTATCAGTTCTGTTTGAATAACCCGGGTTTTCCAGGGTTTTTTTAATTACTTTCATTAATGCCTCCGGAGTTGCCGGTTTTGCAATATAGCTGTTTATTCCCGCATTGAAGATTGAATTTATTTCGCTTTTTGTTTCATTCCCTGTAAGGGCGGCAATCGGGATTTTATTTATATGGGAATTTTGTGAGGATCTTATTGATTCAGCTGTTTCAAGACCTGTAAGTTCAGGCATGTTTATATCAAGTATTATAAGATCGAAATCAGAGTCGGTTTTTAATATATCAAGCACCTGGCGTCCGTTTTCTGCTGTTGTTACATCAAAATCAAAATTGGCGAGTATTATTTTAACCATTTCTCTGTTTATTGGATTATCATCTGCAAGAAGAATTTTTTTACCCATGGGACTGTTTCCCGTCAATCTCTTTTCTCCGGAAATAAATTTAAATATTTTTTGAATAATTTACTAATCGTATATTTTAAAACTGAGATAAAGTTCAGATTTTTATTATATATTTACAATATCATCAAAAAGTCAAGTAAGTAAAAAAGAATAAAATTAATTTTGCTGAAAGAAAACATGGTTGTTTTATACAAGATAACGGAAGAAAATTTGTTTCCGTCTTGCAGGTCTTGATTATGATTTAGCAGTATTTGTTTTTTTTTGTAAAGAAATATTGGTAACCGGATTTTAATCTGATTTGTTTTTGAGGCATTAAAGATAAAATGGGAAAAATTATTCCTGACATTACAGGAAAACCGGTTTTGAATATTTTTTTCTAAAAAGGGCGGAAGTTTGCCAGATCTGCATGAAGAGTGTTAATGGCAGCAAAGAGAATTTGACGGCATATCAGCAGAAAGATCAGGTACAAGGACTTTGGTGTCTGTAAATTTTTTTGAAATGGTTTTAAACTCGCTGTTTATCGAAAGAAAAGTGTCAGTGATTTCGGGATCAAAATGGATGCCTTTAAGCTGTTTTATAAGCTTAACCGATTTGTCATGCGTAAGGGCCGGTTTATAGACTCTTTTGCTTATAAGGGCATCATAAACATCTGCTATTGCCATTAAGCGTCCTGAAAGAGGAATTTTTTCTCCTTTAAGTCCCTGGGGGTAACCTGAACCGTCCCATTTTTCCTGGTGAGTGAAAGCAATTTCCTCAGCTGTCTGGAGGAAAGGATTTTTTCCAAGTTTTACTTCAGCTTTTTTTACGGCATCTCTTCCAAGTGTTGTATGAGTTTTCATTATCTCGTATTCTTTGATGGTAAGAGGCCCTTTTTTCATGAGAATTTTATCTGGAATTCCTATTTTGCCTATGTCATGAAGGGGGGCAGCCTTGTAAAGAAGCTTTATGTAGTTGTCATTTAAAATGTTTTTGTATTTGCTCTTTCTTTTGAGCTCCGATGCAATCAGTTTTATATATTCGCTTGTTCTTCTCAGATGCCCTGCTGTTTCGGCATCTCTGCACTCTGTAAGTGAAGCAAGTGCTTCTGCAATGGTTTCCCTTGTAACAAAAAGCTCATCTGCCTGTTTTTTTATTCTTCTTGAGAGAGTTCTGTTCTCATTTAAGAGTTTTTTCTTTTCAAGAGCCGACTGAATATGGGTTTCGAGTCTCAATTTTAATTCTTCATGTTCAAAGGGAGGAGTGATATAATCCATGGCTCCAAGCTGAAATGCTTTTGTTTTGTTTTCAATTTTGTTTAAAACTGATAAAAAGACGAATGGAATTTTTGATGTTTGTATGTTTGATTTGATTTTTCGCAGAATTTCATATGAATTTCTGTCATCCTGACAGGCTTCGGAAATTATAAGATCAGGACTGGTTCTTTGTAAAAACTGTTTTGAATCTGCAGCAGACATGAATTTTAAAACAATGTTAGCCTGTAGTTCTATAAGGGAATTTTTTATAATTTCATTAAATTCAGGAGAATTTCCTATTATCAGTACAAGCATTTTTGTTTTGCTGCACAAAAATAGCATGGTTTGCCTTTTTAAATTAAAATTATTGATTTGAAGAACATGTTTATTTTGTTTATAGAAAGTTTGTTATAACAAGAAAAATCATAATAAATCAAATAAAAATTAAGATTGAATTATAAGAAGAATTTAAGATAACTTGAAAATTGATATATAAAACCGGGATTTGTTTTTTTACCGTGTCTAGATATGCGGAAAAATTGTATGGATTACTTGTGCAGGTTTGAGATTTCCAGATTTCACAGCTAGTGTCCGCCGGCGTATTGAAGACCAGGTTTAAAAATGTTTGCCGTGGGAAGAAATAATATGACAGATAACTCCAGGAAATTAAAACTTACAGCTGTTCAGCGTCTGGACTCTCTTTTTGACAAGGGAACTTTCAGAGAAACAGACATGTTTGTCTCACACAGGTGTACCGACTTTGGAATGGAAAAGGAAACTATACCTTCAGATGGTGTTATTACAGGGTTTGGGCTTGTAAACGGAAGAAAGGTGTTTGCCTATGCCCAGGATTTTAAATCAAAGGGCGGTTCTCTTGGAGAAATGCATGCGAAAAAAATTTGCAAAGTTCTTGATCTTGCCGTTTCAACAGGAAATCCTGTTGTAGGTTTTCATGATTCTGGCGGTGCAAGGATTCAGGAAGGTGTTGATGCTCTTGCAGGTTATGGAGAAATTTTTTACAGAAATACAAAAGCTTCGGGAATTGTTCCTCAGATTTGTGCCGTGATGGGCCCCACAGCAGGGGGAGCTGTTTATTCGCCTGCTCTTATGGATTTTATATTTATGGTGAAAAAATCTTCATATATGTTTATTACAGGCCCTGATGTTATTAAATCTGTTACAGGTGAAGTGATAAGTGCTGAAGAGCTCGGAGGTGCCGAGACTCATACAGGCGTGTCTGGAGTTTCACATTTTGCCTGTGATTCAGATATTGAATGTATTGAGGAAATAAAGAAACTTCTGAGTTATCTTCCCCAGAACAATGTTTCTGCTGTTTTTTCAGCCGAGTGCAGCGATGATCCTTTCAGGGAGACAATCAGTCTTGAATCTGTAATTCCAGAAAACGAATCATCGCCGTATGATATGAAAAAAATCATAAGAGAGTTTTCAGACAGGGGTAGTTTCTTTGAAGTCTCAAAAGAGTTTGCAAAAAACATTATTACAGGTTTTGTCCGGATAGGAGGTACCTGTGCCGGTGTTATTGCCAATCAGCCTGAATATCTGGCTGGATGCCTGGATATAAATGCTTCCGATAAAGCTGCCCGGTTCATCAGGTTTTGTGATGCTTTTAATATTCCTCTCATAACTGTTGCAGATGTCCCTGGTTTTCTTCCGGGAAAAGATCAGGAATTTGGAGGAATAATACGTCATGGGGCAAAGATTTTGTGGAGTTATTCTGAGGCGACTGTCCCAAAAATTCTTCTCATAACCAGAAAAGCCTATGGAGGAGCATATATAGCAATGTCTTCAAGGCATCTTGGAGCTGATATGGTGTTTTCATGGCCTGAAGCAGAAATTGCTGTAATGGGGGCGTCAGGTGCTGTGGAAATAATTCACAGAAAGACCCTCCAGAAATCTCAGGACAGAGATGCACTTAAAAAAAGGCTCATAGAAGAATACAGGGATAAGTTCTCAAACCCTTACAAAGCCGCCTCAAGGGGTTATATTGATTCAGTTATAAGACCTTTTGAAACAAGGGCTGCAATCTATGAGTCCCTTGTGTTTCTTTCATCTAAAAAAGCTGAGTTTCCTGACAAAAAACATGGGAATATGCCTTTATAGGAGAAAAATGAATAAAAATGAAAAAGCTGCGATAGCTGCGGTTATAGCATATTTAGATCTTGAGAATGAAGCGTCGGGCCTTGTGAAAATGAAAAGAAAATCCTATGAAAAAATTTTTTCACATGGGAATGATTCATGGCAGGAAAACGGAGTCAGAAACATTATGACAGGCAGAAAAATTCTTGGTGCAAAAAAAGCAGCAATGTGAACTGACTGGTTTTTACTGCCCAAAACCGGAGTTTCTGCTCCGGTAATTTAATTTAATGTAAAAGCAGGTGAACTTACTATGAATCATATTGAAATATGCGATTCAACACTGACAGATGGTTTTCAACTTTTATTTTCGGCAATGGGAAGAACTCCTGATCTTGTTCTGATGGCAAGACTCCTGGATGAAGCTGGATACAGCAGCGTGGAGATATCGGGGAATGCTTCCTTTGACGTTCCGCACAGACATCTTAATGAAGATCCGTGGGAAAGAATAAGACTCCTTGCAAGGGCACTGAGAAAAACCAGTGTTTCAATGGTTTTGAGGGGAAGGGGGCTTGTCGGCTATTACCCCTGTCCCGACGATGTTGTCAATGCTTTTATTGAAAGGGTTGCAGCAAATAAAATAAACATTGTGAAGCTTTATGATCCTCTAAACGATACAGAAAACCTTGCTGAGATGTCCGGGAAAATAAAAACAGAGGGGATGGCTCTTCAGGGTGGAATTCATTACAGCCTTACTTCATCAGGCGGGCTTTTAAATGAAACTGTTTATAATTTTGACTACTATATAGAAAAAGCAAAAAAATTTGAAGGAATGGGAGCAGACAGTCTCTGCATTAAGGACAGCATGGGGATAATGTCTCCTTTTGACTGTTTTGAGCTTGTTTCAAGGCTTAAGGATAAAATATCTGTTCCGGTTTTTATACATACAAGATGCAGCGGAGGAATGGGACAGATGACTCTTCTGAAGGCATGCGAGGCAGGTGCAAAAGGGGTTGATACATGCATCTCAGTTTTTGGGGGGAGAAATTCGCTTCCAGCTGCAGAACCTCTTGTAAAGGCATTGTCAAGCCAGTTCGGTCAGGTAAAACCGGATCTTTTAAAACTTGATGAAACAGCAGATTTTGTTGAAGAGGAAATAATACCCAAATATCGTCTTTTCCTGAATGAAGAGAGGGTGTCTCTGATCGATTCCAAAATTCCAGCGGGGCAGATTCCAAGAAAAATAACCGATTTTTTAAATATGAGACTTAAGGAAGTTTCAAGCAGCAAGAGGCTTTTTGAAGCAATTGAGAAAATTCCTGCCATAAGAAAAGATCTGGGGCAGATACCGTTTGTCAGCCCTGCTTCCTATGTGATTGCACTCCAGGCTTTAAACAACACAGTCCATGATGAAAGTGAGGGCGAATATAAAGTAATTGCAGAACAGATTGCCGAGCTTGTAAAGGGGAAATTCGGAAAAACACCAAGAGAAATTTCATCTGAACTGAGAAATAAAATTGAAGAACTTTATCCGGAAAAAAATGATAATTTTGAAACAAAGGTATTAAACCTTACAGAAGCTGCGAAAAATATCAAAGGGCTTGCCGCAGATATTGAGGACGAACTTATTTATGCTATTTTCCCGAAAACAGGTAAAAAGTTTCTGAAATGGAAGTATCACAGGGAGGAGCCTCCCAGGGATTCAAAGCCTCTTTCGCTTGAAGAAGCCAGGGAAAGGCTCGAAAAGGTCAGAAAAATCAGGGAAGGGCGTACTCTTGATGAAGAAATAGGTGAAATACCTAAAAAAGGACCAAGGACAAGGGTTTTTAATGTCTTTGTCGGAGACGAATTTTTTGAGGTCGCAGTGGATCCCGGCAGCCAGCCTTTTATTTCATATTCTATGTCTCCTGAGACCGAACATGTTCCTGAAAGAGAAAAAAATCCGGTAATTTCCAATGAAAAGCCGGTCAAGGAAATTGAAATAAAGGATGTATCAAGGAAAAAGGCCGTTTCCTCGAAAGAAGATTCTGACTTTGTTTTTGTCAAGGCTCCAATGCCCGGCTCTATAGAATCTCTCAGGAAAAAAGAGGGTGAACATGTAAGAGAAGGTGAGGTTATTCTAGTTCTTGAAGCAATGAAAATGGAAAATCCACTCACATCTCCTGCTGAAGGCGTAATTACTGAAATAAGATGCAAGGGCGGAGATCAGGTGCCAAAGGATTTTATTCTCTGCGTTATTGATAAGAGCAGTGTTTGAATAACCTGAAATATAAAATATATGTTTCAGGTTTTCAGGCTTGAGTATTTTGTATTAAGCCACGGTTGATTTCTAAGATGACGGATTCACGGCTCTTTTAATTTTTTTGTTTTACCAGGTTTAAAATATCTCAATTTATATAAAAATATAATTTTGGAGATTAGTGATTTGATTTCGAACTTAATCTCTAGTATAAAAACATAATTGGAATATTGTTTGTGGTAGACTGATTTTTTTTCTAAATGCTGTTTAGCCGGGAAATAAACTAATGACAGAAAAAAAGCCTGAGAGAAGAAAATCTGCAAGAGTGTATCTTAAGCCTGATATTGCAACAGCCCTTCTTAAGTCAGACAAAGTAACCTGCGAAATATTTGCCAAGATTCTCAATGTCAGTGAAGGCGGTTTCGGCCTTGGAATCCAAAGGCAGGACGGAATTAAAATATCACCGGGAGACAGTTTTGTTATCGAAGATATTCTTGGAAGAAAAGAGCTTCGCAATGATAAGAAAATAGTAATTTCCGTAAAATGGGTTCTTGATTATCAGGGCATGGGAAGTCTTGGTGCAGGCTGCTGCTTTCAGGAAATTGACAATTCCTACAAAGAGAAAATCTGCAGATTTATCGAAGATAATATAAATAATTAGACTAAGACAAAAAAAAATACCATTGAAATTAAGCAGCAAGATATCTGGGCTTAACCCAAGTCAAGGCCTGGTATTTTTTATATTATCATGGCTGCGGCTGTTTCTGAGCAATAAAAGAACTCACATTTTTGAGGAGAGTTCTTTTATTGCTGACTGGCTGCTAACCTTTCCAGAACGGAGACATTTCTCTTAACCGGCTGATAATGGCAGGCATTTTTTCAATAACAAAATCAATCTCTTCTTCAGTGTTGTAAATTGAGAGGCTGAATCTGACTGTTCCATGGGCTGCTTCATAGGGCACTCCCATTGCTCTTAAAACATGAGAGGGTTCAAGCGAACCTGAGGTGCATGCTGATCCGGAAGATGCACATATTCTGAACTGATCCATCATAAGAAGAATTGCTTCGCCTTCAATATATTCAAAACTGATGCTTGAAGTGTTTGGCAGTCTGTTTTCAGTATCTCCGTTGACAAAAGAGTGAGGAATTTTTTCAAGAAGGGCTTTTTCAAGCTTGTCCCTGAGCCTTTTTACTTCTTTCTGTTCTTTTTCCATATTGTTCATGGCAAGTTCGCATGCCTTGCCAAGGGCAATGATTGAAGCTGTATTTTCGGTTCCGGCTCTTTTACCCCATTCCTGGTGTCCTCCAACAAGAAAAGGATGGAAAGGGGTTCCTTTTCTTATATATAAAGCGCCTATTCCTTTGGGAGCATGGAGCTTGTGGCCTGAAATGGAGAGCATATCGACTTTTACATCGCTTAAGTCTGTAGATATCTTGCCGGCAGCCTGAACTGCATCTGTATGAAAAAGAATTCCTTTTTCCTTTGCAAGCCCGGCAAGTTCCCTTATCGGAAAAATTGTTCCTGTTTCATTGTTTGCCCACATTATGCTTACTATTGCAGTATCTTCAGTAAGATTTTCACGGTAGAAGTCAAGATCAAGTCTTCCCTTTGAATCAACAGGGATGAAAGAAATTCTGTATCCCTGTTTTTTCAGATTTTCATAAAGGTTTTTTACTGCGGGATGCTCAACAGAAGAGGTCATTATGTGTTTTCTGTCAGGAAAAGTTTTTATTGCAGAGAGAATTGCGGCACTGTCGCTTTCTGTTCCGCAGCTTGTAAATATGAACTCGTCTGGTAAAACATTGAAAAGCTTTGCTGTATTAATTCTTGCATCCCTGATCTTATCGGCAACCTGTCCTCCGAAGGAGTGCATGCTTGAAGGGTTGCCATAAAAGGTTCCAAGATAGGGGGTCATTGCCTCAATAACTTCAGGAGCAGTCCTGGTGGTTGCGTTGTTGTCAAGATAAATAGGGTTGTCAATCATAAGAGCGACTCCTCCACTACAAGATCGTGGGCAACTTTTTGTCTAAGCTTTGCCTCAACATGATTTTTAAGGGTTTCCTTTGATTTTATGCATGTTGCACACGCGCCCTGAAGTCTTACAACAACTCTGTTTCCGTCAACGTCAACAAGTTCTATATTGCCTCCGTCCTTTTTAAGGGCAGGTTTTATGTCTTCTTCAAGGGTCTGTTCAATTTTTTTAATTTTTTGAAGATTTGTAAGTTTAGATGCACTTTTTTTCTTTTTGTCAAGGTCACCTCTTACATCATCAATAATTTCCTGGATATTCTCATGGCATTGTCCGCATCCTCCCCCTGCCTTGAGAAATCCGGTTACATCATCTATTGATGCAAGACCGTGATCTGAAACTGCATGTCGGATTTCATCCTCTGTAATGTCAAAGCAGTGGCAGATTATATTTCCTTCTTTTTCAATTATTTCAATCCCTTTAAAATCTGCAATGGCTTTTTGAAGAGCCTCCTGGCCCATTACAGAGCAGTGGATTTTTTCTTTGGGAAGACCTCCGAGAAATGCGACAATGTCATCATTTGTAATTTTTTCTGCTTCCTCAATCGATTTGCCTATTATCATTTCAGTAAGCGCCGAAGACGATGCTATTGCGCTTGCACATCCGTATGTCTTGAATTTGGCATCTGTTATTATATTGTTTTCATCTATCTGAAGTGTAAGCTTGAGTGCATCACCGCAGGTAATTGAACCCACATCACCTGTGCCGCTCGGGTTTAAAACTTCGCCTACATTTCTTGGGTTAATGAAATGCTCTCTTACTTTATCTGTATATTCCCACATTTTATGCTCCTTGTTACGGGATATTAATCTTTGTTCAAATATTAATGAACTCTTTATATTTTTTCAATCAGCATTAATTTATTAAAGATTGACTGCCGAATTGATAATATTACCTTAACCATTATATAATAAAAAAAAAGATCCAACCTGAAAAAGTTTGTCTGTGATAAAAAAATTTTCACAAAGACTTTTGTTTTTAATCACATGGGAAGGTTGTTGAAAAGAAAAATTTTTAAAAAAGGAGGATAAATGGATATAAGAAAAGGTCTTTTGAGAGGTACATGGTATCCCGATACAAAAGAAGAGTGTGAAATGTTTATTTCTTCCTGTTCAAAACAAATAAAAGTTTCCAGAAAAATTTACGGGGGAGTCGTTCCCCATGCAGGATGGTATTTTTCAGGTGAAACCGCTGCAATGATTATAGAGGCTCTTTCATCTGCAGATCCCGATCTTGTGATTGTGTTCGGAATGCACATGCATAAGGGGCAGAAAATCAGAATTATGGCAGAGGGCGCCTATGAAACTCCGCTTGGAATTTTGCCTGTATGTGAAGAGCTAGTAAGGGCGGCTGGAGAAGAATATGATTTTGAAGCTGAAACTCCCTATGATTTTGAGCCTGACAATACGATAGAAGTTCAGCTTCCGTTTATCAGGCATTTTATTGGAGAAAAAAGCGTTTTCTGCTGCGGTCTTCCTCCTGAAAAATCGAGTTATGAGTTTGGAAAGTATATAGGCAGAAAAGCCCTGGAACTTGGATTTAATCCCGTGGTTATAGGGAGCACCGATCTGACTCATTACGGGCCTTCATACGGATATATGCCTTTTGGAAATGCAGAAAATGCCTATGAAAAAATAAAAAACGAAAATGACAGAAGAATGATTAATCTGATTGAAAAAATGGATTATGAGGAAGTTCTGAAAGATTCTGAAAAAACTTTGAATGCGTGCTGCAGCGGAGCGGTTGCCGGGGCTCTCGGGTGTGCAAAAGCACTTGGTGCAGAAAAAGGGGTTTGTGCCGACTATTCAAGCAGCTATGAAAAAAGAAAATCTGACAGCTTTGTCGGGTATGCGGGAATTTATTTTGAATAGACTTATGAACTGAGCCGGAGATGTAATTTTTTCTGAAAGTGTTTCTGAAAGAGGACTTCTGTTTAAAAAAAGCCTGCCCATAACTTTAGTCATGAGCAGGCTCAAGCTTGAGGCAAACAGCTTTTTATGGATTCATTCTGTAGGCATCGATCAGTGTATAGATATGATCGTTTATAACCTTGTCAAAATCCTTTGGATCAGTATCAGGTTTTCTGATTATTTTTTCTGCACTCTTGATCTGCTCTTCTGTTGTGGAAGGCTTCATAAGGAAAGTTACAGCATAGCTTGACATATCTCTTACAAATACATCAAAGATTGCATTCAGTACTTCGTCTTTAATACCTTCTGTTTTTGCAGATTCAACTATCAGCTGTGCATACGGGATAACAGAGAAGATTTCTCCAAGTGCAAAAAGAAAATCGAAGTTCATCATCTGCTTCATTATTCCTGCACCTGAAACCATCAGCACTTCCTGGAAAGCTTTTACCTGGTCAATGAATATTTTTACATTGCTCAGGTGTGAAACAGAATTGAACACAGGCATGTAGTCATGAAACTGGATTTTTCCGTAACCTTTTGTCGGTCCCTGGTTGAAAAGGAAATCATCGTTCTGGTCCCCGTTCATCTTGGGCACTTCTGGGTATTCTTTTGGATTGAACATGTAGTTTGGAATAAGCTTGGCAATAAGAGCCATGTTTACATGCTTTGTACCTTCAAGTTTAGGCATTCCCTTGATTTCCATTGCTGCCTGCTCAAAAAATACATCCTTTTCAAAACCTTTTGCAGCGATAATGTCCCAAAGGTCTTCCATTACCTGTTCACCCTGGGTTGCAACCTTCATTTTCATGAGAGGGTTGAACAGAAGATATCTTCTGTCTTCAGGATTGGCTGCTCTCAGGTAATCGGTTGCTTTGAGGCCGAAAAGCTTCATTGCAACTGTTCTGATGTATGAGTCGAAGAAAAGCTGTCTTATGTGGGCAAACTCAGTTACATGTTTTCCGAAAATGTTTCTGTGGGCAGCATGATTCAAAGATTCATAAAGGCTGTGTTCGCAAAGGCCTATTGCAGCAGAACCAATATTGAATTTGCAGATGTTGATTGTGTTCAGCATGTCGTCCCATGCTTTTTGTCCTCTTGAAAGAATTTCAGCGTCAGTTATGGGATAATCATGAAGAGCAAATTCAGCAACATACATCTGGTCGCAGGCAATGACGTTTTTTATGCACTCGTATTTTTCGTGGTGAGAATCCACAACAAAGAAAACATATTCGTCTGAATCTGCAAATTTTCCGAAAACAGTCACTGTTGAAGCTTCATTTCCGTTTCCGATGTAATATTTTGAACCGTTGGCAAGATAGGTGCCGTCAGGCTGAGGATAAAGTTTCATTTCGCTTGAGTAAATATCGGCTCCGTGTTCTTTTTCTGAAAGACCGAATGCACAGAGAGGATTTTCCTTCAGAGTTGCGGCTGCCTTCTGTTTGGCTTCTTCGTTGTCGCCAAGAAAGACAGGGTCAAGTCCAAGTGTTGATACATGAAACATGTACCAGTATGCAGAACCGTAGAAACCAAGTATTTCAGAAAACTCGAACATTCTGTAGGTGCTGTAGTACTGATTTGGGTCTTCACCGTATCCCTTTGGAAGGAAAAGTGTTTCAAATATTCTTTCTTTTTTTACAAAATCTGCAAAATCAGATGTGAAAGTTTTGTTGTGGAAGTCTTCCTTGATTTTTTCAAGGCCTTTGTTCTCAAACCAGTCTATGGTTTTGAGCATGATTTCCTTGGATCTTTCGTCAGGATATTTTCTATCCTTGTATTTTTTTGGATTCAGTAAAACCATTTTTAATTTCCTCCGTAAAATTTGTTATTTAGAGTCTTTCGTGTACAAAATGTTTGTATACATAACATTAAAAATAACCGTGTGCAATAATATTTGAAATAATTAATTGCAGAAAAAAACATGCTTTGATAAATTTTTATTATTCAATATGTTATAATTTTTTTTAACGCCTGATTAAATCAGTTCAGGGAGATTAATATGAAAAAGAGATTGATTTTTTTTACAGCAATCAGCTTATTTGTTTTCTGTTGTGCCCCTTCTTATTCATCCACACTCAATGAAGTCTATGTCGATGAAATGGTTTTTTGCAAAGAGATAGCAGACAGAACTCCTGTTGAAATAAATGAAGTGTTTGTGCAGGGGACTGAAAAGGTGTTCTGCTATACAAAAATAAAAGGTGCGGCCTATCCTGTTAAGATTTATCATGTGTGGAGTTTCAACGGAGAAGATATTTCAGAAGTTGAACTGGAAGTGGGAAGTGCCTCGTGGAGAACCTGGAGCAGCAAGAAAATTTTCAAAGATCAGAAAGGCTTGTGGACTGTAAAAGTTGTTCTTGAAAATAATGATCTTTTGATGGAGAAAACATTTGAAATAAAGTGATTCAATAGTGAAAGACAGATTTTTGCATTGCCGGAACCGGATTCTTGTATTGAACTTAACAAAAAAATTTATTTCCTGTCCAATTATTTGTTGAACAGCTGATTAAATGCCTGTGTTAATATAAAATTCAGCTTCACAGGTTAAAAGGATTTTATTCCTTTTTAAGCTCATTTTTACTGCAGTCGAGGGCTACAACCGTATTTTTTCCCCTGGCCTTTGCCATGTAAAGAGCCTTGTCTGCCCGGGCCAGGGTTGTATCAAGTGACTCCTCAGGACAATAAACGGTTGAGCCTGTTGATATTGTCACGCTGATTTTGTGACTGCTGAATTCGATCGAAAGGTCTTCAATTATCTGTCTTATTCTGTTGGCACAGACAACAGCATTCTCAAGGCTTGGATATGAAAGAATTACAAGAAATTCCTCTCCTCCGTATCTTCCGACGTAATCTACGGTTCTTATGGTTTTCTTCATGGCGGCGCCAACTTCCCTGAGTACCTGGTCACCTGCAAGATGTCCGTATGTATCGTTTATTGACTTGAAATTGTCTATGTCAACCATGAGAAGGGTAAAAGGGGAATATTGCCTCCTTGCAAGCTCGACCTCCCGGTCAAGAACTTCAAAAAGCCTTCTTCTGTTGCAAAGTTTTGTAAGTTCATCCTTTGTTGCAAGTTCCTCAACTTTTTCCCTCAGTCTGTTTATATATCCCCCAAGAAAAGAGAACCATGTGAAAACAACGGAAAGAACAAGAAGTCTTATCATTTCAAGTCTTATGTCTATTGTTTCCGGGTGATAGATGCTCAACAAAACGATTATTGCACTATAACTTGCGATTATAAGGCAGGTCAGAATGAGAAACTGCCTTATCTTCAGTCTGAACATTCCAAAGGAAAAACTTACAACATAAAGAAGCAGAAATGCGCCCCTTACATTGTTTATATAGTAAATCGTTACCATTATTACAATCATGGCCGTTGTCATCTGTGCCATGGTAAGGCTTTTATCTTTAAAGTACAGGTTTATGTCAAAAATAAACAGGAGGTAGAATAAAAGGTTGATTAAAAGAACACTTGAAATCATTACTGTTGTTTCATAAAGGGACAGGGTGAAGATTCCTATTGACTGGCAGAGCATGATAAGGAGAATAAAAAAAAGATAAGAAAATGCGGCCATGAAGAATCTTCTGATTCTCAGCTGCTGCTGGATGTTTTTTTGCGGAATAAGATTGAACATTTAATTTTTATCCGTTGTATTTTTTTTTGAAGCTTTAAGAAGTCTTACGAATTCACTGATCATTTCGGCTGTAAGCCCCCATATAACCTCATCGTTGAACTTGTAAAGAAGAACCCTTTGTTTGATGTTTCCCC
The DNA here is from genome assembly GCA_050253255.1 of Desulfobacteraceae bacterium. Lineage (GTDB taxonomy): Bacteria > Desulfobacterota > Desulfobacteria > Desulfobacterales > JACKCP01 > JACKCP01. The sequence goes on from JBFWJK010000016.1 coordinate 30,353, forward strand.
ACGGCTTGTGGTATCTTTTGGGGAGTCCCAGTTCTTCAGAAGGGAGAAGGATCTTTTTTTCTCCCTTTTTTTCACAGAAAGGAAGCATCTGAAGCATTATTGAATATACTTCAGGTTTGTTTTCAATAAACCATGATACAGGAACAAAAAAAACTTTTTCAACTTCAGTTTTCTGAATCCTTATATCCTCAGGCAAAATATTATGCAGAATGCCTGCAAAAGGCTCAATCACAGCGCCCATTGCAGCAACAATTGTGTGCATACGGCCGAAAACCCTGATGTTTTCAACAGGTATTCCAAGTTCTTCAGAAGTTTCCCTTATTGCGGCATTGACGCATGAATTGTCGTTTTCAGGATCGTATTCCCCCCCTGGAAAACATATTTCCCCTTCCTGTCTTATGCCTTTTGCTCTTTTTTCAAAAACAAAATTGTATTCTCCGTCAATCATAATAAGCGTGATCATGACTGCAGAGTTAAAAAGCTTATGTCTGCCGTAAATCCCGGGTTTGGTCGGCATGAAGTTTTCAAGTCTTGTTAAATCGTTTTCATTCATATGAATTCGCGATTAGTATGTGGATTGAAAGAATAATTAAAGTCTATTTATAATTGATATTGATGTAGAGCAAGAAAAAAATTAAATATTGCTGACATTGTTTATTATGATCTGATAGTTTGAAAGGAATTACTGCCATGCATGAAGAAGTAGCGGAGCTTCTGGAAAAAAGTTTTTCGAATTTTAAAAATAATATTTTTGCTGAAGAAAAAGTAAATGTAATAGAAAACCTGCT
>JBFWJK010000017.1:0-30966 GCA_050253255.1 Desulfobacteraceae bacterium
ATAATTTAAGGAAAATTTTTCCCATGCCGAAATATCTGTTAAGCAAGGAGAGGTGAGTATGCAAATACCGGCATACCAGATACATAATGTATTGAAGGCATACAGCAAACAGGTGAGCCAGAACAAGCTTAATGCTAAGGCACACTCAAGCGGTATGAGCAATACACCTGTAGATAAAATCTCTATTTCGGCTGAAGGCAAGAAACAAGGGGTTATAGACAAGGTAGCAGCAGATATTGTACAGAAAATAACAAAAAACGGAACCACTGAAAAAATCGAAAAAGACCTTGTTGACAAACTGGAACAGGAACTTGGCCAGAAAATAAGCTTTCCTGAGAAAAATGAAAAAGATTTCAGTTACTACGAAATAGACGGCAGCTCGAAGACAAGAAACACCTTCTCCTTAAAAGAATTTGACGGTGTAAAGCAAAAGATGGAAGATCTCGCAAAAGATTTGCTCAATAAAGACAATAATATTGAGCAGGGGGGAGAAGAAGAATGAAAATAACAGGTTCTTTTTTCAGAGAAGCAGTAAACCGGCTAAAGCCGGCACAGGCAAAAACTGAAAAATCAGAAAATACAGAATCCAGAATAACAGATAAGGTTTCAATAGGAAATTCACCACTTAAAAAAACAGGATTTGAATCCGCTTCAGTATATTCGCCTGAAAATTTAAAGATGGACAAGGATTTTGAATCCAGAGCCGACAAGATTGAGCGTCTTAAAAATGAAATCAGTTCAGGCTCATACAATATATCATCTGAAAAAGTTGCCGAAAAACTGATCGGTTCTCATATTAACGACCTGATTTAAAGAAATGGTCTGATTTTTGCTTTTATTTTTTTAAGAAAATATTAAACTTTTATGAGGCTTAAATGAGCGATCAGATTTATTCAATAAATGAGCTCCTTGCTAAAACAGGGAACCTCTCAAAATCAAAAAAAACAGACAGCAATTCTGGTGAAACTTTTTCAAAAATACTTGAAAACGCAGTGTCAAAACCTAAAGCAGCTGACAGTTCAGTAAATAATCAGGTTTCAGATATTTTTCATACCTCATTCATAAACCCCTTAAACAGAGTTGAGCTTAATCAGGAAGCTTCAGGCATTGTTGAAACAGGCCTTGATGAAATGCTTTCTGATCTTGAAATCTTTTCAAGCCTGCTTGGGAATCCTGCAATCGATATGGATGACATAAAGCCTCTTGTAAACAAAATACAGGAGAACTCACAGGAAATATTAAGGCTCAGTGAAAAGAACAATATCCCGGATGAGCTCAAATCGATTGCAAAGGAAAGCACAGCACTCGCCTATGCAGCCTTTGAAAAATTAGGCAGTTTTTAACTGATCAGAAAAAAACGCCCTGTCCGGTTTTCTTAAAACATGAAACGGCACACATTAAAGCCAATATAAGAGCTGAGTTTTTAAAATACCGGCCAAAAATCTATGTGCAGATTTTTTTTGCCATATCCCACAGCTCTTCGAGCCTGTGTCTTTCAACAGATTTAATATCTTTTTCCATGGAAAAGGCTTCTTCTTCCATCCACCTGAATCTTTTTTCAAACTTTTCACAGGCCTTTAAAAGAGCAGCCTCACTTTCAATTCCAATAAACCTTCCTGCGTTTACGACCGTAAATAAAAGATCGCCAAACTCCATCTGCTTTTCTTCAAAAGAAAAATTTTTTTCAAAAGTTTCCTTAAGCTCTTCAGTCTCTTCAGAAATTTTTTCAAAGACCCCGTTTACATCATCCCACTCAAAACCGCATTTTACAGCTTCTTCCGATATTTTAAGGGCTTTCATGAGAGCACATAAGCCTGAGGGAACACTGTCCATTACAGATTTAAACTGATTTTTCCTTTCAAGCGCCTTGACGCTTTTCCATATTTTTTCGACTTCTTCAGAGGTTTTCGCTTTTTCATCGGAAAAAACATGAGGATGGCGGAATTTCATTTTTAAAACAGAGTTTTTTACAACATCTTCAAAGGAAAAACTTCCCTTTTCCTGATACAGAAAAATTATAAAACAAAGCTGAAACAATAAATCTCCAAGCTCTTCTTTAATATTGTCTTCATCACCCAGATTAATTGCTTCATAAGACTCATGGGCTTCCTCCACAAGATATCTGCCAAGTGAAACCGGAGTCTGCTTTCTGTCCCAGGGACAGCCATTTTCACTTTTCAGTATTTCTATCAAATCAACTACAGGATCTAAAAAATAATTATTTGCCATTGCCTATTTTTTCTTCTGCTTTTTCTCTGAGTTTTTTCAGGGTTTCCATATTAAGATTGAATGAATTTCCTTTGAAATCGGAAGGAACAAGTTCCATCATGACCTCGGAAAAACCGGATACATAAGGCAGAAGTGATGAGTTTTTAAGGATAGTGCTTCTTGGCGGAAGAAAAGTGGTGAGGGCAATAACAAGGACCGACACAATAATCCCCCCTTTTATAAAGCCGAGGACCCCTCCTCCAAGCCTGTCAACCCAGCCCAGAAAAACTATTTTAAGTATCCACTTGAGCACCCTGCCCAGAATGGTCACAACAATTACAACAGCACAAAAAATTACAAAAAAAGAAGCAATATTGAGCACAGAGCCCGGTTCAACCCATTTCTCGAGAAAACCTGCAAGTGTGGGATAATAAAAATATGCCGCATAAAATCCTGCCACAGCCCCGATAACCCCTGAAACCGACTGAACCAGTCCGGTCATTATTCCTCTAATCAAGGTAAAACCCAGAATGCACAAGATTGCAATATCGAGTCCGTTCATCAAATCCCCCGTTTGTTTGGTTTTAAATTATCAGAATACAAAATTTCCCAAGCTGATTTTATTTGCAAAATAATTTATATATTATATAACTTGACATGCAAATAATTAAATACATAATTCACGTTGGCCGTTATAATCATAAAAGTCAATTTATGATTTACGGCCTGTTTTTTTTAAACTTAATTTTTATGAAAAGATTATGGATAAAGAATTTGTAAAAAAAATCAAAATAATGGAACAAAGCCACGCAAACCAGCTCTTTGGAGAACACAATAAAAATCTTTTAAAAATATCTGATGCTGTCCCTGTAACCATACAGTCAAGAGGCAATGAAGTTATGGTAAAAGGGGAGCCCGAGGATGTCGAATTTGCATCAAGAGTTATAAAAGAACTCTGCTCTGTAATAAAAAACGGTTATCCGGTTTTTCCAAGGGATGTTGAATATGCAGTTCAGATCCTCAGCAGAGATGAGAACATCAGATTAAAGGATGTTTTCCTAGACACTGTTTTTGTTTCCTCGAAAAACAGCCATATTTCACCAAAAAACAAAGCCCAGAAAAACTATATTGATGCAATAAGGGAAAAAGATATTGTTTTTGGAGTCGGACCTGCAGGTACTGGCAAAACATATCTTGCAATGGCAATGGCTGTATCCTTTCTGCAGAAAAAAATGGTTAACAGAATAATTCTTGCAAGACCTGCTGTTGAAGCCGGAGAGGCTCTTGGATTCCTTCCCGGGGATCTTGCAGAAAAAGTGAATCCGTATTTGAGACCTCTTTACGATGCACTTCATGACATGATGACATTTGAAAAGGCTCAGAGACTTATGACCCAGGGAGTAATAGAGGTTGCCCCTCTTGCATTCATGAGGGGCAGAACACTTAACGATGCCTTCATAATTCTTGACGAGGCCCAGAACACCACAAGAGAACAGATGAAAATGTTTCTGACAAGAATTGGATTCGGATGCCATGCGGTAGTTACAGGAGACATAACCCAGGTTGACCTTCCCAACTCAAAAAAATCAGGCCTTATCGATGCTCTTGAAATTCTTCAGGATATTCAGGAAATGGGCTTTGTGTTTTTTACCCAGAATGATGTGGTGAGACATCATCTGGTAAAAAAAATAATTGATGCTTATGAAAAAAGAGAAAAAACAATTTTGGAAAATAAAAAATGAAAACCAGGAATTTAGCCGAAACTTTTAAAAATATCAGTGCAGGGTTTGACCACCCCCTGATAATACCAATCTCGGGGTTATTGATAATACTGATTTTTGCCTTTTTTGCATCAGATCAGTTTTATTTTGCCGGCAGCGACTATAAAATAGGCGATATTGCCCCCAAAACAATTAAATCAACCAAATATACCGTTTTTGAGCATCCGGGAAAAACCGAGGAAAAAAAACGGGAGGCGGCATCCGGAATTCTGGCTGTTTACGACCATGACTCCAGAATGATCAATAAAATAACAAAATCAATAGATCTGGCCTTTGAATCAGGCAAGGAAGGGCTCGAAGACAGCCAGTCAGGGCCAAACATTGCCCTTAAAAGCACTTTTGAAAAACATATAGGCTTTGAAATAAGCCAGGGAGCATTCAACCTTCTCTACGAAAACAGATTTTCCGATGAACTCAACTCCATTCTAAAGCAGATTGTTGTTCAGATCCTTGAAAACGGAGTTGTTGCAAACAAGACAATACTGATGAAGGAAGAAGAAAAAGGAATCACATTAAGGGATATCTACACCGGAGAGGAAATCTTTGTAAACAAGCTTAAAAAATTCTACGGTCCAGATCAGGCCCAGACCATGGTGAGAATCATCGGAGATCCCCTCCTGAAAAACTATTCATACAATATTGTAAACCTTATTGTAGACTTTGCCCAAAGGCTCATAAGGCCTAACATAACCATAAACCAGAACGAAACCCAGGAAAGAATATACCAGGCAGTGGAAAGCGTGCCTCCGGTTCTCTATCAGATAAACAAAGGGGAAATAATTGTAAGAAAAGGGGATGTGATAACACCTCTTCAGATGATCAAGCTCAACGCCTATCAGAAAGTGAACAGCACAAAAGAACAATGGTTCGGAGTCATAGGGAAAAGTATTTCCATACTCTTTTTTATTGCAGTTATTTACATGACCTTTTTAAAGGGATTTATCGAATCTAGGAACAATTCAAACAAAAATATTCTGTTTTTAACCCTTGTTATAGTATTCAATATAATTCTTGCAAAGCTCCTTTCCCTTATTCCTGCAGCTGAACTTGCAGGAGGACGTCATACAATACCTGATACGGCAGTAAAGCTTCTTCTTCCTGTAGCTTCCGCATCCATGATAGTCTGTCTTTTTTTCGGACAGTATCAGGCATATTCCATTGCAATAATATGCGCATTCATCTGTGCAATGATTTTTGAAACAAATGTCCCCGGTCTTTTTATCTTTTTCCTTATCAACGGAGTAATGGGGACTTTCTGGCTCAGGAAATGCCGGGAAAGACAGGCTTTTGTCAGAACAGGAGGCAAACTTGCACTCCTCAACCTTTTAATCGCTCCGGCTTTTCTTATTCAGATTCCGCAGATATCAATGATAGAGCTCACTGCAGGAGTTCTGTTTGCAGTAGCAGGAGGAATTCTTTCAGGTATTTTAACCGGCGGTATTTCTCCTCTTCTCGAAATTTTATTCGGGTATTCCTCAGACATAAAACTCATGGAACTCTCAAACCCGGAACAAAAACTTTTGAGAAGGCTCATGCTGGAAGCCCCGGGAACATACAACCATTCAATGATTGTGGGAACAATGGCTGAAGCTGCTGCCGCAGAAATAGGCGCAAACTCAATTCTTGCAAGGGTCGGCGGATATTATCACGATATAGGAAAGCTCAAAAAACCTCTCTATTTCATAGAAAACCAGAGACACAGCAAAAACCTTCACGACAAGCTTTCTCCGTCAATGTCAATGCTCATTTTAACGGCCCATGTAAAAGACGGTGCTCTTCTGGCTAAAAAATACAAGCTTCCTGAAGCGGTAACTGAAATAATTACCCAGCACCACGGCACCAGCCTTATAAAATATTTCTATGAAAAGGCTAAACTCAAAAAAAACGAAAAAGAACCTTTAAAGGACCACTACAGATATCCAGGCCCAAGGCCTCAGTCCAGGGAAGCTGCAATTGTAATGCTCGCTGATATTGCAGAAGCGGCAACAAGATCGCTGGACAATCCAAGTGTTGCAAGAATTCAGGGGGTTGTGCATAAACAGATCAATTCCTGTTTTTCAGACAATCAGCTTGATGAATGCAATCTTACACTTAAAGATCTCCATAAAATCGCAAAGATATTCAACAAGATTTTAAGCGGAATTCATCACCATCGCATCAAATATATCGAAGAACAGAAGGAAGAGGCTAAAAAAGATGGAAATACTGCTCCAAAACAGGAAAAACCCGTCCAGGATAACAGACCAAAGTCTCAGGAAGAAGACGGATCTTATCTTAAACGCCTTGGGCTGTGAAAACTGTGAAATTTCAATTGTAATAACGGATGACAGCGACATAAGGGAAATCAACAGCAGCTACAGAAATATTGACAGGCCCACAAATGTTTTATCGTTCCCCATGGATGATGAAAACATGATCATTCCTGGAATAAGAATTCTTGGAGACCTTGTAATATCCGAAGACACAGCTCAAAGAGAGGCAGATTCCGCAGGCATAACCCTTGACCAGAGACTCTCCCAGCTTCTTGTCCACGGAATCCTGCATCTTTTCGGGTATGACCATGAAACAGGCGATGAAGATGAAAAAAAAATGACGCAAAAAAGTATCGAGCTTATGGCTCTTTTGGAAAAGGATAAAAATATTTCATGGTGGCTGTGAAAAACTTTTTTAAACCTAAATTGAAAATCGCTCAACCCAGGTTCAATATGCTTAACTTAAAATCTGATATTTGTTGAATTTTAAAAATTTATATGAAATTCTTAATCAAGCCTGCAATAAAATTTCATTATGATTATAAAAACATCTGAATAATTTATAAATCCAGGGAGGTTTCGTCCATGAGCACACTTGCAGTTAATGTAGACCATGTCGCAACTCTTAGAGAAGCAAGAAAAACAACATATCCTGATCCGGTTACAGCAGCATTTCTTGCGGAACTCGCAGGAGCTGACGGCATTGTGGTTCATCTTCGTGAAGACGGAAGACATATTCAGCACAGAGACGTCAGAATATTAAGGGACACTGTTCAGACAAAACTTATTCTTGAAATGGCCGCAACTGATAAAATGCTAAGATTTGCAATGGATATTCTTCCTGATTTCGTAACACTTGTTCCTGAAAAAAGAGAAGAGCTTACTACAGAAGGAGGGCTTGATCTTATTTTCAACAAGGAAAAGACAAAATATGCAGTTGAAAATCTTAAAAGCGCAGCTGTCCCTGTATCAATTTTTATTGATCCCGATAATGACCAGATAGACCTGGCCAGGGAAATAGGAGCTGATGCAATAGAAATTCACACCGGAAGTTTCTGCGATGCTGAAAACCAGACTTCACGCAAAAAAGAGTTCGGTAAAATAGTCAATGCAGCAAAATATGCCAAATCACTGGGATTGATGGTTAATGCAGGTCACGGTCTGTGCTACAAAACAGTCAAGGCTTTCAAGGGAACAGACATAATCGATGAGTTCAGCATAGGCCACTCTATTGTTTCCAGAGCTGTTCTTGTAGGAATGGAAAAAGCTGTGAGAGATATGCTGGAGATTATCGGAGAACTGTAATGTTTCAAAAAAGTACAAGGGTTGTTTTTTCTCATGTAATGCCTGAAATAGACAAAAAAACTATCTCGGACTTCGGCCTTTCAGGAGAAGTACTTATGGAGAATGCCGGAAGAGGCTGCGTACGCATTCTTGAAGAAAATCTCGATCTGTCCTCAAAAAATGCAGCCGTTGTCTGCGGTCCCGGCAACAACGGAGGTGACGGATTTGTTATCGCAAGATATCTTTCTGAAAAAGCTTCCCGTGTAAAAATTATTCTTTTATGCAGCAGCAAAAAACTCAAGGGAGATGCTCTTCTTAACTATCAGAGAGCAAAAAGGCTTGAAATACAGATAATTGAAGAATCTGAAAATTTAAGCCCGGAACTTGAGAAAGCAGTTCTTGACTCGGATATTGTAGTCGACGCAATTTTCGGAACAGGTCTTAAGTCTGCTCCAGAGGGAATTTTCGGACAGATAATAGATTTCATAAACAACTCCTCAAAATATGTCATGGCAGTTGATATCCCTTCCGGAACCGAAGGGAATACAGGAAAATCTCTTGGAAAGACAATAAAGGCAGATGTATGCGCGACATTTGGATTTGCAAAGCCCGCCCATTACATCGAGCCCGGCAGAAAAAACAGAGGAAAACTTTTTGTAATAGACATAGGTATTCCCAGAAAAGTATCAGATCAGTTCGAAGAAAATATAAATATCCTTACTAAAGAATATATAAGAACTCTTTTTAAAAAACGGGAGCCTAACTCCCATAAAGGGATCTTTGGTCACCTTGGAATAGTTGCAGGATCGGAAAATAAGGCCGGAGCTGCTCTTCTATGTGCAAAGGCGGCACACAGATCCGGAGCAGGTCTTGTGACTCTTTGCACTCCATGCGGTGCAGATACAGGCACAGGCTTTAATGAAACAATGAAATTTCCCGTATCTTCAGATAAAGGAGAATTTTCGGAAAAATCCGTAACAGAAATAAAAGAATTCATTAAGGACAAAACAGCAGTAGCTGCCGGTCCTGGAATGGGAACCGGTAAAGGTGCGGAAAAAATAATAGAATTTCTTCTTAAAAACACAAAGATTCCTGTTTTACTCGATGCTGACGCTCTGAACATAATTTCAGCAGAAAAAAGACTTATAAACTATCTTGATGAAAGAATAATCCTTACTCCCCACCCAAAGGAAATGTCCAGGCTTACCGGACTGTCAACACAGGAAATTTTAGATGATCAGATCAAAGTCTCAAAGGATTTTGCAAAAAAATACAAATGTATTCTTGTTTTAAAGACTTCTTCTTCAATAATTGCTTTCCCTGACGGAAAAATAAAAATAAATACAAGCGGAAACCCGGGACTTGCCGCAGGAGGAAGCGGAGACATTCTTTCAGGAATTGCAGGCGCTTTTGCCGCTGGCGGAATGAGCTGTGAAAAAGCAACCGAAGCAGCCGTTTTTATACATGGACATTCGGCTGATATCACTGCATCCCAAAAAGGACCTTTTGGATATCTCCCTTCAGAGACAGCAGACAATATTCCACTTGTATTTAAAGAGCTTTTTGAAAATGAATTATAAAGAACTTTTACTTGAGAATGAAGAACAGACAAAGAATCTTGCCCAAAATATCGGCAGAAATATTGAGCCTCCATTTTACATTGCACTGAAAGGAGATCTTGGAGCCGGCAAAACATCTTTTGTTCAGGGTCTTGCAAAAGGTCTTGAAACTGATCCCTCATATTATGTCACAAGCCCGACCTACAATATCATTCAGATTTACCCCGGAAGATCTGCCCTTGTTCATGCTGACCTTTACAGAATTTCCGGAATAGAAGAACTCGAGCTGACAGGTTTCAATGATATTTTAGATGAAACACCATCAGTTCTTGCCGTTGAATGGCCTGAAAAAATAGAAAAGGATTTTGATTTTGATCTAATAATAGAAATTAAAATAATAAATTCAGACAAAAGAAAAATCAGGCTAATTTCCTGTGGACGAAAGGCATTGGTTCTGTTAGAGAAAATAATCTTTTAGACAAAATAGTACCTGAAAAAAGGAGATAAAGAAATTGGGTGTTATTGTTCAGAAATACGGGGGTACATCAGTAGGCAGCATAGATAGAATCAGAAATGTTGCAAAAAAAATTGCAAAGACCTATGAACAGGGACACAAAGTTGCTGTTGTTGTTTCAGCCATGGGCGGAACAACCGACCAGCTGGTATCCATGGCGCACGAAATAACGGAAAAGCCTGACAAACGTGAACTGGACGTCCTTCTTTCAACGGGAGAACAGATAACAATAGCACTCCTTACCATGTGTCTTCATTCAATGGGATACAAGGCCAAATCCCTTTTAGGGCATCAGGCAGAAGTAAAGACAGATTCCCAGGCAGGAAGCGCAAGAATACTCAATGTTGGCAAAGAAAAGGTCACAAGTCTTTTAAATGAAGGAAACATTGTTGTAATCGCAGGATTTCAGGGAATTGACGACCAGGGGAATATAACAACTCTTGGAAGGGGCGGTTCAGACACTTCAGCTGTTGCTGTTGCAGCCGCAATAAGTGCAGATATGTGCGAAATATATACCGATGTTGACGGAATATACACAACAGATCCCAATATCTGCAAAAAAGCAAAAAAGATGGAAAAGGTATCCTATGACGAAATGCTTGAAATGGCTAGTCTTGGTGCAAAGGTTTTACAGATAAGATCAGTGGAATTTGCAAAAAAATATCAGGTTCCGCTTCATGTCAGATCATCCTTTAACGAAGAGGAAGGTACAATGGTGGTTAACGACGATACAGATATGGAAAAAGTTCTGGTTTCAGGTGTTACATACAACAAGAACGAAGCAAGAATAACTCTTAAAAATGTTCCTGACGAACCAGGAATTGCCGCAAGAATTCTTACTCCTGTTTCAGATGCAGGAATTGTTGTTGACATGATAATCCAGAACACAAGGTCAACAGGTCTTACTGATTTCACATTCACTGTTCCAAAAACCGATTTTACTGATGCAATGGAAGTATCGCAGAAGATTGCCGCTGAAATCGGAGCGAGTGAAGTTTTGGGTGATCCTAATATTTCCAAGGTTTCTGTCATAGGTGTGGGCATGAAGTCTCATTCAGGGGTCGCTTCAAAAATGTTCAGGGCGCTTTCAGATGAAAATATTAATATCCGCATGATCAGCACCTCTGAGATAAGAATTTCCTGTATAATTGAAGAAAAATACACTGAGCTTGCAGTAAGAGCTCTTCATACAGAATTCGGGCTTGACATGGAAGAATAAATGAAATTTTTTTCCCCGAAACAGACAAGGGAAATTTTAATTTTAGCGGCAGTTATGCTTTTACTGTATATCTGCCGCTTTTTTTATCTGCAGTGATCCATCTGAATGTGCTGCCTTCGTGTCAGTCAGTCTCTGCTGGTTTTTCGTATCGGATACTGTAAAACAAAAGATACAGAACAGGAACCAGCACAAGAGTCAGAACAGCACCGAAAAAAAGTCCCGACATTATTGTTACTGCCATGGATATGAAAAGTGCGTCCTGAAGAAGCGGAGTCATTCCAAGTATTGTTGTTACAGAAGTTAAAAGAACCGGTCTCAACCTGTTCACGCTTGCATTTTTTACTGCATAATAAGGCTTCGTTCCTTCTCTTATTTCAATATTTATTTCATCAATCAATACTACCGCATTTTTTATGATCATACCCATAAGACTGTATGCGCCTATTATCGGAAGGAACCCAAAAGGCTGGCCTGAAAATAAGAGTCCTGCTGCAATTCCTGTAATTGCAAAGGGAATAGTCAGGATGACAATAAGAGTCTGTTTTACGGAATTAAAAAGAAAAACAAGAATGACAACCATGAAAAGAACACACGAGAAAAGATTTTGTCTTACCCCCTTATTTGCAACCTTTGACCTTTCATGCTCCCCTCCCCACTCAAGCTCATAGCCTTTCGGGAGTTCAATTTTTTCAATTTCAGGCTTTATCTGCTTTAAAACGCTGTCGGCTGTAACACCCGGAACCGGATCACACTGAGCTCTTATAACTCTTGTCCTGTTGTATCTTCTAACGACCGGATCTTCAAATACAGGGGAAATATCTTCGGATGCCTGCAAAACAGGTATGCTTTTCCCAAAACTTCCAAAAACTGGAACAGAAGAAATGTTTTCAGGAGAGATGTTCTTATACCTCAGCTTGATATCTAAGATATCATCGTTTTCTCTTAACTGAGTCACAGGAAGCCCGTCTGTTGCACAAAGAAGTGCAGCAGCAAAATGATCTTTTTCAACTCCGGCCTTTTTTGCCTTTAACGGTGAATATTTGACATTGTAAACCATTTCCTTTTCACGCCAGTCGTCTGTGACAGAGTCTGTAAGCTTGTTTTTATACATTATATCTCTGGCTTTTCCGGCAAGTTCTCTCAAAACCAGTGGATCCGGACCTGTAAAACGTGCTTCAATCCTGTATTTACCATTAGGCCCTGAAATATATTTCCACAGATGGGCTTCCCCCTGGGGCAGGTTTTGATTAAACCATAATTTAATCTCTTTTATCATTTCATCAATTTTTTCATGGTCATCCACATTCACAACAATCTGGGCAAAAGACCTGTTGAGACTTCTTGGAGTAATGGATGCGGCAAATCTTGGAACACCCTGACCGATTGAAGAAGCAAAATTTTTTACCCCCTCTTTTTTTAAAAGCCATGATTCAAAAATTTTTATATCATCTGAAACAGCCTGGATTTTTGTACCTTCAGGCCTTCTGTAATCAACAAAGAACTGGGCTTTTTCAGAATCTGCAAAAAAGTTCTTAGGCACTCTTAAAAATCCGAATATTCCAGCTGCAAGAATAAAAAACATAATAACAAGAGTAATTTTTTTGTATCTGAAAGAAATATTTAAGACTTTTCTGTAAAAGTCATAAATCAGGCCTGAATAATTTTCCTTGAAATTTTTTTTGGGAACCAGCAGATAAAGTGAAAAAAGCGGAGTCTGGGTCATTGCAAAAACCCATGAAAAAAGAAGTGATACTGCAACGACAAGAAAAAGGCTTCCGACATATTCTCCCATATTTGTGGGAGCAAGATAGATGGGCATAAATGCAAGAGAGGCAATTATTGTTGCTCCAAGAAGGGGAAAAGCATTTTTCTCCGCAGACTTGAGACATGACAGAAACCTGTCTCCCTTGTTGTTTATATCAGTCTGAGCCCCTTCTGCAACTACAATAGCGTTGTCAACAATCATACCCATCACCAGAATAAGAGCGGCTATTGAAATCTGATGCAGGTTTATTCCCATTACAAGCATTGCGCTGAAAGTTGCCGCAATGGAAAGAATCAGATTTGTCACAATAATCAGGCCGGGTCTCAGGCCCATTGAAAAAAACAGAACAAGAACAACTATAAAAACAGACTGTCCAAGATTTTTACCGAATTTTTTTATGGAATCCTTTACAAAATCAGACTGATAATAAATACCTTCAACCTTTATCCCTGAAGGAAGATTTGACAGAAGGGTCTGAATTTTTCTGTCAACAGCCTCACCCATTTCAACAACATTTGCATCTTTTTTTGCGGAAACAGCAATTCCTATGGAGGCCTGTGAGTTGTATCTCATAAATGGAGTCACCGGTCTTTCAGGCTCTCTTATTATTTCTGCAATATCTTTGACTTTCACCAGCTTATCCTGACCGCAAAGGATAAGTACCTCTCCTACTTCAGCTGCAGACTTAAAATGCGTCGAACCGCTTATCCTTATCCTCCTGTCCTCTGTTTCCACAGCCCCACCTGTAAAAACAAGGTTTCCGGAATTTATTGCACTTATAATCTTCTGAGGATGAATATTGAGCTCTGCAGCCTTTACAGGATCAAGCTCTATATATACAGCCTCGTCTGAAGCTCCGAAAAGATTGATTTTTTCAACATTTTCCACCAGCAGAAGTTCTTTTTTCAGGAATTTTGCATATCTTTCCAGCTGATAAACGTCCATCTCCCTGCCGGTCACAGCGAGAAAAATTCCGAACACATCACTGTAGTCATCATAAACAACTGATTTTAAAACGCCCTCTGGCAGGTCTTTTTGAACAGCCTCCACCTTTCTTCTCAAAATATCCCAGAGCTGGTCAATTTCTGAAGCCTTTACACTTTCATATAGATCAACATAAACCATTGACATATTTGCCCTTGATTTTGACCTGATTTTTTCAACCATAGCCGCACTCTGGCACGCCTCTTCAACCTTTCTTGTCACTTCCTGCTCAACTTCATAGGGAGAGGCTCCCGGATAAACTGTAACAACAAGTGCGGTTTTTATCGTAAAATCCGGATCTTCAAGCTTTCCAAGTTTGAAAAGAGAAACAAGGCCTCCAACAAGAACAACAAAAAGAAGAAACATAAGTGTAATCTGATTTTTTAAAAAGAATTTTGTGAGCATATTTTCAACTTTAAATGGAAGGTTTAGAGTTCATTTCCGATATTTGTCCGGGATTTTTTTTCAACAATTAAAACAGGTCTGTTTTCTAAAATAAAGTGAGCTCCGAGGTGGGCTATTTTGTCTCCTTTTTGTAAAGCACCCGAAATTACAACATTTTTGGAATCTGAAAACTTTTCCAGTTCAACCAGAACTTTAACAGGGAGACCATCGGCAATTTTCCATACAAAAGGCTTTTCATCATTTTTTTTGATTATTGACGACACGGGAAGTTCAAATTTATTTTTAGCCGAATCATCTTTTACAGAAAACTCCACAAGTGCAGTCATTCCCGGTTTTATAAGACACCCGGGGTTGTCAGCTTTTAAAACCAGGGGATACGTATTTCCGAAACCGCTCCCCTTTTTTCCTATTTCCTTGAATTTAGCCTGTTTCAATTCTGTATTCTCTGAGATAAGTCTGAATCTGAAATCACAGAATTTTCCGGAAAGAGACACCAGGTCTTCAGGGACAAGAGTTTCAATTTCTATTGACTCAAGATTAATCAGGGATACAACAGGCTGACCGGGCTGAACAAATTCATGATTTTCTGAAAAGACACCCGAGACAAATCCTGTGAAAGGAGCTTTCAAAACAGTATCATTCAAGCTGTTTTCAGATGCTTCAAGCTCAGTTTCAAGAGCTTTTACAATGGAGGCAGAATTTTCATATGCTGATTTGACAAAATCATAATCTGCCCTTGAAACAGCATTTTTCTTAAAAAGTTCAAGGTACCTGTGATATTTAAGCTCCTTTTCCACATATCCTGCTTTTGCGGCCGAAAGTCTTGCCTTGATATTTTCAATTTTAACAAGATAATCCCTTTTATCCATTTCAGCGATTATTTCATCTTTCCCGAATTTTTTCCCGACTTCCGGATAAAAGGAAGTTATCGGCCCGCCGGTTCTGAAAGAAAGCTTTACTTCCTCCAAAGGCTTTACAACACCGGGATAGGAAAAATCAGCTTTATTCACGGGATCTTCTACCTGAAAGACATTTACGCATACAAGAGACTTATTGTTATCATCAACTGTTTTTGCGTTTGAATCGCTGCATCCTGTTAAAAAAACAGGAAAAAATAAAAAACCTGTTAAAATCAGAATAAATGTTTTCAATTTCTTTCTCCAGAGCTTAGAAGGTTTGAGGTACTAAAAAGTATCAAAAACCATGCCCAACTTGGATATATTGATAATAAAGGTTTTCAGAGGGATTAAAACGAAGAAAATTCCGGATATGGAATGTAAAAATACCGTATATAATATTTTATAAGCATAATACCATATACGGTATTATCGCTACAATTCTCAGTCAATGTGAAGAATTACCGAAAAAGCGTTGAAAACCGCAGTAACTTCATCACCTTCCTTTAGCGTTGAAAGAAATTTTTCTCCTGAAGAAACAATTGAACATATATCTGTTGACCCTGAAATGCTTATTATCAGCTCAGATGAGACAAGACCCGATGATATTTTTTTCACTTTTCCCTTAAATATATTATCAGCACTGATCTGAAATTCAGAAGCAGGACAGAATGCAAAAACCATTGGAGCCTTTACTTCTGCCTTTACAAGGCTTCCTTTTGAAAGCCCCATTCTTTCAAAACTTTCGTTTGTTATCACGGAATGAATACTGTGGCCTTCTTCTGTAACGATTTCAATTTTTGACTGAATTGAGCCTTTTAAAATATTGATAATTTGACCAAAAAAAGAATTTCTTGCACTTGTTTTCCGCCCGGATTCCTTTTCAGCAAATTTTTTTGCAATTACAGCAATCTCTTCCTTTGAATAATTTACAAATGCAGATGTAAGCCCTGGATTTGAATGCCCAAGAATAGACTGAACTGCAGGAATTGGAATTCCGCTTTTCAGAAGTTCAATTGCCCTTGACTTTCGTATGGCTTCAGGGCCGCAGAGATTTTTATTTAATCCGCATTCCTTTCCCCTTTCATAGAATTTTTTTCTTACAAAACCGGGATCAGGAAAACTTAATTTTCCATATTTTTTTTCAAACTCCAGTTCATTGATTATCTGCCTTAATTCATCGAGAAGAGCTTTGGAGACCTGAACCTTTCTTGCCTCATCACCACCTGTATTTTTTGTACCAAAACTTATCATGCCTTTGCTCCAGTCAATATCCTCAAAAGGATCGAGACTTAAAACCTCGTTCAGTTTTGCCCCTGTATATCTTATCATCAGAAAAACCAGCAGAACCTTTTTCCTTGAAAGGATTACATCTTTTCTTCTGGAATTTTCAGCATAAGACCTGAATGATTTTTCAAGTGTGTAAAGCTGAGCTGAGTCAAGGAATTTTCCTTCTTCAGCAGAGACTATTCTCTGGTTGATATTTTCAATGCTCATATACCGGCCTTTTTAAAGGTAAAGAATTAACCTAATTTGATTCGACACTTTCAAAATACACACAAACAAAAAAAATTTCAAAATATCCTTGACTTAAATTTTATTTACTATCACCATAAAAATTATTTTCGTGATATTAAACTTCAATAAAGGAGAATTAAAAATGTTATTTCAGACAGCAGGAATAGAAGTTGCCATATGGATTCCGCCTCTGGTGGCATTTGTAATATCATTTTTCACATCCATGGGAGGTGTTTCAGGAGCGTTTTTGCTTTTACCGTTCCAGATGTCATTTCTCGGATATACAAACCCGTCTGTAAGTGCAACAAACCAGGTTTTCAATATTGTGGCCATTCCAGGAGGAGTTTACAGGTTCTGGAAAGAAGGAAGACTTGTATGGCCCCTTGCCTCAATTGTAATAATCGGAACCCTTCCAGGTGTTTTTATCGGAGCAGTGGCAAGAGTTACTTATCTTCCAGACCCTAAAAATTTTAAATTCTTTGCAAGCCTTGTTTTATTTTATATTGCCGCAAAAATGATTTTAGACCTTGTTAAATCAAAAGACAAAAAAACAGCTGCCAGTAAAAGTGAAAAACATTTCCAGGAAATGATGAAAAAAGGTGAAATTAAAAAGAAAAAAGACAAGGATTTCAAGCCTGTTCAAATTCTTAAGATAAACTTTAAAACACTTGATTTCAAATTTTATGAAGAAACCTTCAGCGTTTCAATTCCGGGAATTTTTTCCCTAAGTTTCATAGTCGGAATAATCGGGGGAATATACGGAATTGGAGGAGGTGCAATTATAGCTCCTTTTTTTATAAGCTTTTTTCATCTTCCGGTTTATATTGTGGCAGGCGCAGCACTTATGGGAACCTTTGTAACTTCAATTGCAGGAGTTGTTTTTTATTCTGCAATAGCCCCTCTTTATCCGGATGTGTCTGTTGCTCCTGACTGGCTTCTTGGTGCTCTTTTCGGCATTGGCGGACTTTTGGGAATTTATCTTGGTGCAAGGGTTCAAAAATATGTCCCTGCAAACATTATCAAGTGGATGCTTGCTTTTATAATAATGTTTACAGCAGGAAAATATTTCGCTAATTTTTTTGGAGCCTGAAATCTGATTTTTGAACAGCGAATGATCCCGCTTTAAGCTGAACAAAATAATTAAAAGGATTAAAAAATGAAACCCATTGGAGTTATAAAAACACCTTTCACAGAAATCGAAAACATGCCGATTCAGCCCAAAGGTGCAAAGGACATAGAGGGGAAAGTTCTTTTAGATGAACAATACACTGAAGGCCTGAAAGATCTCGATGGTTTCAGCCATATTTATCTGATTTATCATTTTCACAAAGCTGACAAAGTAAAGCTTATTGTAAAGCCTTTTCTGGACAAACAGGAAAGAGGAGTTTTTTCAACACGCTCTCCCCTTCGTCCCAATCACATAGGAATTTCAATAGTTGAACTTATAAAAATTGAAGGAAATGAGCTTTTTATAAAAGGAGCAGATATTTTAGACAATACTCCTCTTTTTGATATTAAGCCTTACATTGAAAAATTTGACCATCCTGAACAAAGCAGATCAGGTTGGATGAAGTCTGATATTGATGAAATAGCAGACAAAAGGTCTGATAACAGATTTAAATAATCCTTGGTTCAGAGGCCTGTTAAAAAAATCCTTAAAAAAAGGCCGTTCTGGAATTTTAAGGCATTATATCACCCGAAGTTAACTTCAATTTAATACCCGGTGCTGCTCCAGCCAAAGATTTATCAGACAAAAAAGCCCTCCCAGAACTACAGTCATGGCAGGGCTTTTTTAAAATCCGATCATAATTCTTTCATTCAGTTAAATAAAATAAATCAGCCGCTGAATATATGCTTGTCTTTCACAAGATAATAAAACAACAAAAACCTTTTAAAGTCGAAAGCATTCGCTTTACCAGCTACTTCTGGCGAATAAACTCTTTTTTCCTCGATTTTCCGTTTAGAAACAGGGCTATATTTACAGCCAAGTCTGTAATAATAGGCTTTAATTTTATTATGATTCTTTGAGAGGTCTATTTTTTTTATTTCTCCGATTGATTCGAAATGAGAAGTAATGGAGTTATCCATAAGATCCAATTTTTTATCACTTAAAACTATAATATTTTTCCCATTGAACTGAGTGTCATCAGCCCAGATATTATACATTAAGCTGTTTTTCCCAAATAAATTTCTCCCTGTTATTATCTGATTAGAATCCTCATTATTTTTTCCCATATAAAATGAAATACCGCTGGCTATTTTATACTTATCCAAACCAGCTATAACCTGGGCTTTTACATTATTTTCAGCCATATTATTCTGTATGGATTCAATTTCGTCCGCCATCCGGTCCCAGCCGAATAAAAAAGGAGAATCATTAAAATACGGCAGCCCCGGCACACCAAGAGCTGAATAATATAAGACAAACCCCATAACAAGCGGGACGCTGTATAATGTCACAGCCCATCCTTTTTTCACCTCGCCCATGACAGAATTATTTTCATCTCTGAACAAAACCATTGAACAGGCCATTAAAGGAACAAAAGCCAGCCATAAGGGAACAGTCCAGTTAAGTTTTGTCTCCCTGAACATGCTGAAAACAACAAACACTGATAAAGGAACCAGAGTATAAACAATCATAAAAGTTATTTTTTTTCTGCTCAGACTTTCTATCTGAAAATAATTTTTCATTCTGCCGGGTAAAACCACATTGAAAAAAGTCAGGAATCCTGCAGGAGTTATTATCAGCATAACAGCTCCAATAAGCTCGAAGAATGAAAAATCAAATCCTGACGTAAACCTTCTTGGCCCCTGAAAAATAAATGAAACCCATTCATTGGAAGCATTCCATGACAGCACAGGAAGAAAAATAAAAAAAGAAATCAGAACTCCTATGTAAGGTCCGGGCTTGATAAGCATTTCTCTCAAGTCTCTATTCAATAAAATAAATACAAAGGTTGCAGGAACAAGCAGGATAATAGTGTATTTCGAAAGCATACCAAGTCCAAGACCTGCTCCTGCATAATACCATGCTCTTTCATCATTCGAAATTAATGCTTTCTGAAGATAAAACAGGGTCATAGCCCAGAAAGCGGCTAAAGGAGCATCAGGAGTTGCAAGAAAACCTGTGCAGAAAAATCCCGGAAGAACCGACAAAAGAAGAATTCCTTTAAGTGCATGCCGTTTTCCGATAAACTCACTGCAAATCCTGAAAACAAAATATGAAGTAATTACCCAGCAGACATATGGAACTATTCTTACGGCAAACTCATTATTACCAAATATCATTGTGCTGAAATGAATCAGCCAGCCTATCATAGGAGGATGATCCAGATACCCGGAAGAAAGGTGCCGGCCGTAATTCCAGTAATATGCTTCCTGATGCATTAATTCCGGGACTCCCAGAAAAACCAGACGAAGAACTGCTGTATAAAATATCACTGCCGCAGCAGCTATATTAAAGCTCGCTTCACTGTTTTCGACACCATTGCTCTGTGCAAAAGTGATAAAGGAATTACCCAGATAATTAATCAATGCTCCTGATGCAACTGCTGAAAACCCTGCAAAAGAGGTATTCCAGTGCCAGTCTTTAACAAAGATTTCAAGAAGGCCGCCTCTCAGAAAAAAAGCAGCAAGTGCAACTGCACCATAACCAAAAAAAACTTTAATATTATTCTTTGATGAACTGCGGAAAACCCACTTTTTGTTCAAAATAAAATTAAGCAAAAATGCAGATATAAAACTGTATCCATTCGAAACCCCCAAAGAAAAACCTGAATACACAAGGATATTGAATAAAATAAAATCAATTGCAAACCCAGCCGATCCGGCAAGGCAGAATTTAATTCCAGTTTTAATTCCAGTGTCTGCTCCGCCAAGCAGACAGAGCTGTCTGAAATATGCCTGAATTTCCTTTATTCCTGTTTTAGAGCGACCTTTTTTTCTATCCCTGAAAATTATCGGTATTTCTGCTACTTCAAGGCTTCGGCCTCCCCTTGCAAGAATTTCGAGACAGATTTTATAACCGGGTACATTCTCTGCTGTTTCTAGAAGCAACTCTTTTTTTACAGCGAAATAACCTGAAAGAGGATCTTTGACATCTGTAAAAAACAAGGCCGGAATCTTTGCTGTTTTAGACATTATACGCCTTAAAGAAGACCAGTCTTCCGATGAACCGCCAGTTACATATCTGCTTCCGACGGCAATATCTTTTCCTTCAAAAAGAACCGGTTTTATCAATTCAGGCAAAGATTCCGGAGGATGGCTGAGATCGGCATCCATTACCGCAATAACCCTTCCCTCCGATATTTGAGCGCCTTCATAAACAGCTGAAGCAAGACCTTTTTTTTCAATCCTGTGGAGCAGCCGGATATTATCCTGCCTGTTATTAAAATCAGATAATATTTTTTCCCTTGTAAAATCAGATGAATTATCGTCAACAAATATTATTTCATAAGTTAGATCTGGCAGTTTTTCAAAAACCCTTTTTATTCTGGATATAAGTTCATCAATATTTCCTGCCTCATTCAACGTTGGTACAATTACTGAAATATCTCTCAAGTCGCCCTCTCATTGCTAAAGTTAACTGCTCATTCTAAATAGCAATGAATTCTTGCAGAAACATTTCACCATCATAAATAAATGTAATAAATGATATTTCTTAATATCATCCGCTCAGCCTGAACTTAACTTTTTGGATGATCAAATTAAAGCTGATACTAAACACAAATAAATCATGTCCAAAATTTTTTCCAGGTAAGGTTTGGCGGTAAATTATGACTGAATCATGCAGGAAGAATTATTTTAAAAACAGCACCGTGTGAAGACGATTTTTCAAGAGCAACTATTCCCTTATGTGCTTTTACAATAGCTTTGACCAGACTTAAGCCCAGTCCGAGCCCTTTTTGCTTGGAACTGCTCTTTGCCCTGTAAAGCCTCTCAAAAATTTTCTCAGCATCCTTTTCATCAATTCCCGGGCCTGTATCTTCAACAGAAATTACGATACTGTTTTTTTCCTTAAACGCGTTTATGTATATATGTCCCCGATCAGGAGTAAATTTTACTGCATTGTCTATTATATTTGCAACGGCCTGACTGATTTTTCCGGAATCTGCATAAAGCATGATCCCTTTTTCAACGTCCATTTGAATACTAATACCTTTTGTCTCAGCAACATAAGAGTAAAGGTCATAAACCGGATAAACAACATCATGCAGATCAGTCAGCTGATAATTCAATGTCATAATCCCGTTTTCAGCTTCAGCAATATCCATTATGGTTTCAAGTATCTTAAGAATTCTTTCTGACTCTTCTATTGCACTTTCATGTGCCTCTTTGCTCAGTTGTTCATCCGGGAATTCATTTAAAGCAGCTTCTGCAATATTACGCAGCCTCGTTAAAGGAGTCCGAAGATCATGTGCTGTATTATCAAGTGATTCCTTCATAGCGTTTATCAGATTCTCTATTTTTTCAAGCATCTGATTAAACAGTCCTGCAAGCTCATCAAGTTCATCATTGTTCCAGGTCCTTGGCACTCTTGAATCCATTTTTCCTAGTTCTATGGATTTAACAGTAGTAATAATATCTCTCACAGGCTTTAAGAACTTCACTGAAAAAAAAGCAGCCGATGCAAGTGAAATGAAAATCAGAGGTGATATCACCAGAAGAAACATTTTCTTGAACTGGTTCAGGATCGAATCCCTTCTTATACTGCTCATTCCAACCTGCAGAATAAGATCTGGTTCAATATGCTTTGAATATATATTTACTTCTTCTTTCTTTTTTTCATTTCTGAATTCCAGCCATTTTCCTGAGTCCGGAATGTCAGTATGAGTCAGACTGAAATCGAACCAGTCTGCCGATTCCGGAGAAAACTTGAAAAGAGTTCTGTTATTTTCTGATGCAAGCCTTATAAAAAGAATTTCTTTCAGTCTGCTGCTCAAATGATTATTTACAAAACGGTGAAATCCTTCTATTCCTTCGGATTTCAGCTCTGCCGAAATCTCACCGGTTTCAGTAAGTATATCGTTAAAATCTCTGTTTTTAAGGATACTGTGAAGAAAATAATAAGTAGCGGTAAAAAAAACAATCTGAAATGATATAAAAATACAGGCAAACCATAAAGTCAGCCTTACTCCGATTGTTCTTGGGAGTTTAATTTTTTTCAAGTATATAACCCACCCCTCTTACAGTCTTGATGATTTTTTCATCAAAATCTTTATCAATTTTATTTCTCAGTCTACACACAAGAACATCCACTACGTTTGTCTGTGGATCAAAATTATAATCCCATATTTTCTCAAGAATCAGGGTTTTTGACAAAGGATGTCCAGGATTTCTCATAAAATATTCAAGAAGAGAAAACTCTTTAGGCTGAAGATCAATTTTTTTCTCTCCTCTGTAAACCTCTCTTTTAAAAAGATTCATCACAAGGTCATCCACTCTGAGCTCTGAAACATCTGGCGTTCCGGTAGATCTCCTTATAAGAGCCTGAAGCCTGACCAGAAGCTCGGAAAATACAAAAGGTTTGACAAGATAATCATCTCCGCCTCTTTGCAGACCTTTTATCCTGTCATTCACAGATCTTTTTGCACTGAGTATTAGAACAGGAATATTGATCTTTTTTGCTCTCAGTTTTTCTATGAGTTCAAGCCCGTCAATTCCTGGAAGCATTATATCAATAACAGCAGCGTCGAATGCAACGTTTTCACATATAATCAGTCCTGACTCCCCGTCATTGACAACATCCACCGCAAAACCTGACTCCTTGAGTCCTTTCTTCAAAAAAGAAGCAATTTTTTCATCATCTTCTACAATGAGCAGTCTCATTTTGAATCTCTTTCTTTATAAGCTCAGGTTTGTCTTGCATGTAAAGGCTTTTATCATACAGCCAGTATGTCCATAAAGCAAATGCAAGAGCTTTATCGGCAAAAGCATTATCAGTATCAATCCGTTTCTGAATATGATCTGCAAAGGTATATTCCTCTGCATTTTTTCCGGGCTGAAGAACAATCATTCTGCCATCTCCTGAAATATAAGCCTGATTCTTATAAAACTGAAGTATTGCCCTTCCACTGAAATCTTTTTCACCGGGACCAAAAAGATTATGCCCCGGCATTGGAGTATACCCAGAAAGTCCTGCTACAGACAAAAGAGTTGGAGGAAGATCAATCTGGCTTGCTGTTTTTGAATAAATAACCGGTTTTATTCCAGCACCTATTATAAGCCCCGGAATTCTGAATCTTTTAACAGGAATAAGCTCATCTCCGTAAACTCTTGAATTATGATCTGCAACCACAAGAAACACGGTATTTTCCCAGTAATTTGATTTTTTCGCTCTTTCGAAAAATCTCCCCAGAGCATAATCTGCATATTTAACTGCATTTTTCACGCTTCTGCCTGTTTCCGGATAAAATCCTTCAGGCATATCCGGAACCTCAAAAGGAGAATGGTTGGAGGATGTAAATATCAGACTGAAAAAAGGTCTTTCCTGGTTCTCACTGAAATATTCATGAGCTTTTCTAAAGAGATCGTTATCTGAAACACCCCATGTGCTCCTGAACTGAGGAGATTCATAATCCTTTTCATCAATTATCTTTTCAAACCCGTTACCTAAAAAAAACCGCTTCATATTGTCAAAATCCGAATCTCCTCCGTAGATAAAACTTGTAGAATATCCGTTATCCGAAAGAAAGTCCGCTATTGTGAAAAAACCGGCCTGTGACTTTCCGAGTTTTACAACACTCCTCCCGGGTGTAGGAGGAAAGCCAGAAATTACAGCTTCAATTCCTCTTACAGATCTTGTGCCTGTTGCATAAAGTTTTTCAAACCAGATACCCTGAGTTGAAAGTTTTTCCAGCTCAGGAGTTAAATTTTCTCCCCCGAGCCTTTCAACAAACTCTGCACCAAGACTTTCCTCCAGTATAATAACAATATTTTTCTTCTTCCCATCTGCTCCAGAACTTTCAATAAACTTTCTCAAAGGCGATTTCAAATCTTCAATCTTTACTCCTGTTTCTTCTGATACAAGACTAAAAACCCTTTTCCTGTCCATATTACCGTAAAGCTTTGCAGGGTTTCCTTCATCCCTCATCCTGTATGCTGAATAAGCAACTGAATAAAGAGAGTTAAGACCAAGATCGTTTAAGAGAAAATCCTGTGAAAAACTTACATTTGAAGGATTGAAAGGCCTGTGCCCAAGAGAAGATCTGGCTCCTGTGAAAAGTAGAAAAACAATCAGAGGAAAAACTGCAAGCTTATACATAAAACTGCTTTTTTCATTTTCTATAATATATTTTACTGAAGCTTTAAAAGAAAGATATGTTATACAGCCAACTGCCGCAACCCCGAAAAAAACTTCAAAACCATAGCCCTTTAAAAGCATACTTAAAACTTCTTTTGGATAAACAAGATATTCTATAAAGAGCCTGTTTGGTCTTACATCATATTCCTTTATAAATTGAAAAGTAGCAATTTCCATAAAAGAAGCAGCAGTAATAAAAAAACAGAACCAGAACACAATAAAAAAAGACCAGATTTTATCAGCATAACGATGATTCACGCTCTTCAGTATAAAAACAGCTATAACCGGAACTGCACATATATACGAAGCTGTCACTGTGTCTGTTCTCAGTCCGTTTATAAAAATTTTAAAAAAATTACCTGCCTGCCCTATTCTGCCAAAATAGTAAACCATATAAAAAACCCTGCTGACAGAGAATAAACCAAGAAGAGATGAGAAAAGAAGCAGCACTGAATAATATTCAGCACCAGCTTTTTTTAGAATACCTTTAAGTTTCATAAGTATTTTCCGGACTCCGATCTGAAAAATTTATTGTTCAATTTCTTTTAATTTTCAGAAAATTAGCCCATTAAGATTGCCCTGACATTGCTGATTCATTACATTTATGTAATCATTCAATCCATACAGATAACAATCCTGACGCAATCATTTCACAATCAAGAGGAATTAACTAAAAAAAGGCATGTCAAGCAGAGTTAAATAGTATTGCCCCAAAACGAGAATTTTTTGTTCAGTTAAAGGAAGATGAAAAATTTAACCAAAGGAAGACATGGAGTATTTTCAGGATTAAATTTTGAATCTGACGCAGAAATGGGCAAAAAAGTCCGTTTTAGTTCAGCAACTAAAAAAGAATATTTTTTTCTTTCTGAAAAAAAGTTATGGAAAGCACAGGAAGAGAAAAAATTTTTCAATACAGTTTAAAAAATCATTATTCATATATTTTAAGAGTAAGACTCCAAAATTATTTAATCTTATATTCATTTTTTATGCGGCTTGAATATGCCCATTCTTTTTCCGCGATAAGCCATATCAAAAAGCATATCATATTTTTCAACATCTTTAATATCACGATAACGTATTATTGCAATACCACCGGGATTGTCTCCAAACCAGCTGTCAATAGTATAAAACTCCTGCCTGTCATCAATTTTTTTATCAAACTTGCCTGCAAAAGAGAGTTCACCCTCATACTTACCTAAATACGCCCATTCAACATCTTTATAGTTCTGAAGAAAATTTGCAATCGGCTTGAGGTCGTACTTATTCAAAAAATCTTTTGAGGCTATCCATTGTCCGCAGAAAATAACAGCAAACATGAATAAGGCAGTATAAGCTGTCTTTTTTACATCGGCCTTGATTAAACAAGCAGCGAGCACAATAAAACCCGGCAAAACAGGTACAAGATAATGTGGCTGTTTTCCCTTGATCAGAGAAAAGGACACCAGTACAGGAGCAATCCAAAGTATCAGAAAACGTACCCCCCATTCCATAGCATAGTATTTTCTTATTTTTTTCATACTTTTCCAGAACGAGGGAAAAAAAATCCAGGGGATAAAAAAAAGAAAGACAAAAGGGATGTAAAACAACAGAGGTCTGGCATGTGAACTTTTGAAACTCCCGTTTATACGGCCGAAAGTCTGTTCCCAGACGAGCCAGTATGCAAATTCATCCGAAGAGTGTGACAATACAGGAACCAGCCAGATTAAAACAGGAATAACGGATAAAAGAACGGCACATGTGCATCCGGCGTACCATTTGAATGTTTTTACTTCCACAGGAGTCCACAGCTTGACAGTGATGATTGGGAAAATCACATAAAGCCATGCAACAGGGCCTTTTGTCAGAACTCCAAACCCCATTGACAGCCCCATCAAGAACACGTACTTAACCTCTCCGCTCTTAGCAAATAAAACAAGCAGCATCAGAGTAAGCAGGACAAAAACAGCTAATGTAACATCAAACATAATAACAAGGCTGTATACAAGAAAAGGAAGACTTCCGATTATAAGAATCGGCACACTTTTCCCCACTCTTCCATCATGCGGAAAAAGAAGCTCTGCAAGCCTTTTACTGAGAAAGATAAATGCCAGTGAAGAAATAAAAACAGGCACTGTACCGGCCCATCTGCTTGTACCAAAAAGCGACCAGCTCATATTGATCAGCCAGAATAATAATGGAGGTTTATGATGATACGGATTAAAATTTACGGTCAAAGGGGCGAACCAGTCTCCCCTGAGAAACATCTCCCATGCAACAGCCATGTAGCGAGTTTCATCAATCGGCAGCAAAGGCCGGAAAAAAACTGCGGCAAAATATAAACCTGCAAGGAGAACAACAGACAACCACAGCCATATATCCAGGGAATCAAATTTAACTGACATAGAGTTCAAGCTTCCTTTCTTAAGCTCACTTTAAGCCCTTTTTTTTCTTTTCTTATAAAATAGATGTTACGGACATAAATAAAAAGCCCCGTACTCTGACCCATTATAAAAACGGGATCACGCCTCTTTACAGCATACATAAAAAGAGTCAGTCCGCCGGCCAGAGAAAGATACCAGAAAGCATGGGGAATAATACTTTTCTTCTCTTTTTCGGAAGCAATCCACTGTACAAAAAATCGCATAAAAAAAAGAGCCTGACCAAAAAAACCTATGACAAGCCAGGTTTTATCACTTAAAAGATTCATATCTATATCCATCAAGTTAATTTTTCAGTTATATCACCCTCAGATGCACGTCTTGAACGCTTTTTCAGCCACAAAACCCCCATAAGATCAATAATACCTGCAAAAGCCCGGTCAAGAGTTTTATACTTTGATTCACCATAGATCCGATGTCTGTGAGAAACACCAACATGGACAAGTTCAACTCCTTCCCTAAGCATCAGAGCAGGAATAAATCTGTGCATGTGATCAAAATACGGCAGCTTCAGGTAATCACTTCTGGAAAAAAGCTTCATTGAACACCCTGTGTCTTTAGTACGATCCCTTAAAAGTCCTGTTCTGATTTTATTTGCAACCCTTGATGAAATCCGCCTTACCAGGTTGTCATTGCGCTTTACTCGTTCTCCTGCAATCATAAGTCTTGCATAATTTTCTTTATGCCTCTGATACGCCTCCCACAGAACTTTTATGTCTTCAGGTGGATTCTGTCCGTCACCGTCAAGCGTTACTATTATTTCATTTCTTGCAGCTTCAACCCCTGTCAGCAATGCTGAAGACTGCCCGAAATTTTTACTGTGCCTAATCACTCTCAGTTCAAGATATTGAGACTGTAATTCATCTAACACATCGCCTGAACCGTCAGTACTGAAATCATCAACAAAGACAACTTCAGTAACAGGAAGTTTTTCTGCAACGCAGAAAATTTCCTCAACAAGCGGTTTAATATTCCCTTTTTCATTGAATACCGGCACTACTGCTGTAATCATAAATAAAGTACCTTCTGTTATAATTAGAAAAATTCATAATAGAATTTGGGTCTGGCATAAATCGAGCCTGGCGCTTCACAACAACCGACCTTGAGTCTGGCATATATTTCATATCTTCATGTAAATCCTGATAAACACCATGCCCTGAACATTTGATACATTTAAAGATCAGAGAGATTCCTTCGAATTATTCATGCAAAAGTTAACTTACCAAGATTGCCCGAACATTACCTGTTCATTACATTTTTGTAATGAACTTAAAAAGCGTCACTTTCTTCTTGTCAAGAGCTTAATCGTCTGTTAATCGATACATGAACCAGGCATTACAACTTTTAACATTAATCAAATATTGTAATTTCAGAAAAAATTCAGCCTGATCAATTTGAATTTAAAAACATTTATGAAAAAACTTATATCTACGCTATAAAGGAGGACTTCCATGAAACAGACTGCAGCTGCCCTGATTAATTTATTGACAGTATTGATTATTTTTGCATCGGTCTCTATTCCTGCAGTGCTTGCTGATGATCATTACAAATTCAAAAACAAAAACATCCACAGCATTTTCGATAAAAAAAATCACAAAGAAGATCATGGAAATGAAACTACAGGATTATTTGCAGCCTGGCTGCTTGCAGCAGCAAACATCAATATTCTGGTCGGCTTTTTTATAAGAAAATCAAAGAATTACCTTCCTAAGAATAAAAAAGAATTTATCAAAAAAATAAGCAGAATACAATCTGTTCTTTTAAGACCTCTTCATTACATTCTGAACCCTCTTGCCCTGTCATTTGCTCTTGTTCATTTCATTATGTCTGTCTGCAGATCAAGCAGCCTTCCTGAACTTGGATTCTTTATAATGGTGTTAACAGCAACAGCAGGTCTCATGCTCAAATTTAATTTTTTCAATAAATACCGAAGATTTATATACAAGTTTCATACAAGTCTGATACCATTATCCATTTTTCTGGCAGTTTTATTAGCAGGCCATATGATAATTGATTGATTTAACCCGGATTTAACATAATAATGCTATCAATTGATCAGAAGTTTAAGGAAGGGGTTTGTTTGGAAAAAAATTCATCCAAGAATACATCCCTGATTAAACGGGATAAAAAAATCAGACAGATCACCTGGGTAGGGCTTGTTCTTAATACAGCCCTATCAGCAGCAAAAATATTAGCAGGGATAATGGGCAAAAGCCAGGCTCTTACAGCAGACGGAATACACAGTCTTTCCGATGCCGTAACAGATGTCGCGGTTATAGCAGGTTCATTTTTCTGGTCAAAACCTCCTGACACAAATCATCAGTACGGTCACCAGAGACTCGAAACACTGATCACTTTCTTCATCTCCATTGTTCTTCTGACAGCGGGTGCAGGCATAGGCTGGAAAGCTGTCATTACAATCAGAGACGTTCATGCAACCTCTCCTTCTGCCATAGCACTTTTTATTGCAGCGGTATCAATATTCTCAAAAGAATTCCTTTACAGATGGAATATTAAAGCAGGAAAAAGACTGAAAAGCATGTCGTTAATCGCCAATGCCTGGCATCACAGACTGGATTCCTTAAGCTCTATTCCTGTTTTTTTTGCTTTGGGAGGGGCCGTAATTTTCCCTGACTGGACATTTCTCGATCATATTGGAGCAATTTTTGTTTCTGCTTTGATATTCCATACTGGCCTTAAAATCATGTTCCAAAGCATAAATGAATTCATTGACATTGGCGCCCCTGAAAAAATAAGAGAGGAAATTAAAACAATTGTGTCCCAGAATTCATCAGTGTCAAGAGTATACGGAATAAAGACCAGATACATGGGAAGCAGTCTTCAGGTAGGACTAAATCTTGTTCTTGAAAGAGATATCCCTGTTTTTAAAGCTTTTGAAATTTCTGAACAGATCAGGACAAAACTTTTAAATGACGGCCCGGATATAATAGACGTATGGATACAGATTGAGCCTGAAAAAAAACAATAAATTTACCGGAACTTAAAGCCCTCAAATTTTTCGAGGGCTTTTAAAGATTCTGACAAACTGACACTATTTTTCTGTTCTTACCCTTACAGACTCGGCATGGGCATCAAGACCTTCAATACCTGCAAGTCTTATTACGTGCTCCGCCTCTTCTTCAAGAGCCTTTTTTGAATAATGAATAAGGCTTGTTTTCTTAATAAAATTATCAACTGAAAGTGCAGAAGAAAACCTTGCAGTTCTTCCTGTTGGAAGAACATGGTTTGGCCCTGCAATATAATCTCCCATTGGCTCTGGAGTGTATTTCCCTGCAAAAACAGCCCCTGCATTTTTTATTTTTGAAAGGTTCACAAGGGGATCTTCAATCATAAGCTCAAGATGCTCGGGAGCAAAGAAATTGGAAAGCTCAAATGCCTGATCAAGAGACTCTGTGACAAGAATAATTCCGTAATCATCTGAGGATTTAAGTGCAATTTCAGACCTTGAAAGATTTTTTATTCTTCTTTCAACTGCATCTTTTACTTTTTTGGCAAGTTCCATATCAGGGGTAACAAGAATTGACGATGCCATTACATCATGTTCGGCCTGGGAAAGAAGATCAGCTGCAATAAATTCAGGCTCACCTGTTGAATCTGCAATAACAAGAATTTCACTCGGACCTGCTATCATGTCTATTCCAACAATTCCTGAAACCATTTTTTTGGCTATTGTCACATAAATATTTCCGGGACCGACTATTACATCTGCAGGAGAAATTGTAGATGTTCCATAGGCTAATGCTGCCACAGCCCAGGCACTTCCTGTCTTGTAAATGTGATCAAACCCTACATAATGGGCAGCTGCAAGAAGGTATGGATTTATTTTTCCTTCAGCTGTCGG
>JBFWJK010000018.1:0-30705 GCA_050253255.1 Desulfobacteraceae bacterium
AAAGGAAGAATCACATTGAACCTTCCGGGCGAACACAATGTTTCCAATGCACTTGCCGCAATTGCACTCGGCTGCGAGCTGGAAATACCCTTTGAAACAATTCAGGATGCGCTTGAAAAAATTTCGGGAGTGCAGAGAAGAATAGAAATAAAAGGGGAATATAAAGATCTGATTGTTATTGATGATTACGGTCATCACCCTACTGAAATACATACAACTCTTAAAACAATAAGAAAAGCCTATCCTGACAAAACTGTCACAGTAGTTTTTCAGCCTCACAGATATTCCAGGACAAAGGCTCTTTTTGAAGATTTTACAAGATCGTTTTACGAGTGCGACAAACTTGCTTTAATGCCTGTATATCCAGCTGGAGAAAAAGAAATTGAAGGCATAGACAATTATTCCCTCTGCGAGGGAATAAAAAAACACGGACACAAGGACGCAAAGGCTTTTTCCTCCGAAAAAGAGGTGCTTGACTATTTGCATGAGATGAAAAACGAAAATTCTCTGATACTTACTCTTGGTGCAGGAAATATAAACAAGCTTGGGGAAAAATATCTTTCGGAGCTTTTAAATGGTTGAAAAAGAGCTTATAAATCTCGGTTTCAGAGGCAATATTCTCGATGGTATTAACATCGGTGAAAAAACTGCCTTTAAAACAAGGGCTCTATGTGATTATTTCATAGAACCCTCTGATTTAAAGTCTCTTTCGTTAGTGATTGAATATTTGAAACAAAAAAAGGAAGATTTTTTTATTCTTGGAGGAGGATACAATACTTTAATAAAACCCGGAGGAATTAAATTCATCTTATCTTTAAAAAAATTTTTCAACAGGTTTCATATTCAAAGAGAAACAGAAAAAGAAATTTTTTTAAATGCCCAGTCAGGTGCAATGCTCCAGAAAATCTGCTGGCATTGTGCTTTAAAGGGATATGAAGGATTAAATTCACTTATTGGAATCCCTGGAACAGTGGGCGGAGCTGTTTATATGAATGCAGGGACAAAAAAAGGGGATATTTTCTCAGTTATCCATGAAATCAATATAATTGATTATTCAGGTAAACAGGCAAAATACGGAAAAACAAGTATAATTCCCGGATACAGAGAGCTTAAGCTTAAAAACAAACCAGAGTTTATCATTCTTGACTGCACATTAAAGCTTGAAAAAAATGAAGCCACAAAAGTGTTCGAAGAAGCTAAAACCCTTCTGAAGCAAAGAAAGCTTTCCCAGCCTGTAAAAGAAAAGAGCTGCGGTTGTTTTTTTAAAAACCCTGAAACCTCCCCTGCAGGGATGCTTATTGATAAAGCAGGACTTAAAGGTAAAAAAATCGGCGGTGCAAAAATTTCTTCAGTTCATGGCAACTTTATTGTGAGCGAAACAGGATGCACTGCTTCAGATATTATTGAGCTGAAGGAACTGGTCGAAAGAGAAGTCAAAAATAAATTTGATATTGATCTTGAACCGGAGGTTAAAATTGTCGGCAGATAAAAATGAAGCAAGAATACCCAACTGGAAAAAAATAATATACTTTGCATTTCATACTGTATTTATTTTCCTGCTTGGAACAGGTTTCATCTTTGCCCACGATATGATAACCCATACTGAAGAATTTTCCATCAAATCAGTTAAAGTAAGCGGCAACTATTACCTTGATAATGACGATGTAATCAGGATTGCTGGTTTAAATAATTATGCCAATCTTTTTGATGCAAATATTTCTGTTGCAAGGCTTAAACTTGAAAACAGCCCTTGGATAAAAAAAGCTAGTGTAAAGAGAAGTCTGCCTGACTCTATCGAGATTAAAGTTATTGAACAAAAGCCTTATGCAAAAATTAATTTCAAGGATGATTTTATTCTCAATGACCAGGGCATTTTATTTAAAAAATTTGAAAAAGATGATGAAAACCTTAATATCCCAGAAATTACAGGTCTAAGCTATATGGACCTGTCTGATAAAAATTATTATTTTTCTCTTGTTATGGATATTTTAAAAAAAAATACCCTTTTTTTAAAATCAGATTCAAGAATTCATCTGGATAAAGATATCGGAATTACATTGTACAATACAGATTCTTTCAATGAAATAGTGCTGGGATTTACAGATCTGGATAAAAAAATTAAAAATATTGGTATTGTAAAATTATATGTAAAACAGAAATTCAATGACATGAAAATTGAAAAAATAGATTTAACGAATAAAAACCGGGTGGTTTTGAAACCCTTTCCTGCTATGGGCTAAAAGAAGGAGGATAAATTGGCACACAAAGGCGAAATAATTGTAGGGCTGGATATTGGTACAACAAAAGTCAGAGCTGTTGTAGGAGAGGTAATTAATAATGAAGTGCAGATAATCGGGATAGGAGAGGAAAACTCCACAGGAATTAAAAAAGGTGCAATTGTTGATATTACCTCCACTGTAAATGCCATCAAAAGAGCTGTAGATGAAGCTGAAATAATGGCAGACTGCGAAATTTCAGAAGTTTATGCAGGTATTTCCGGACAGCACATTAAAGGCTATTCAGGATCCGGAGTTATCATGACAAACAACAGTGAAATAAGAAAAGATGACGTAGAAAGGGTTATTGAGCAGGCCACCGCCCTTATTTCTTCAAAAACACTTCAAAAAGATTCTGAAATCATCCATGTTCTGCCTCAGGAGTTTATTGTAAACGAACAGCACGGTATCCAGAATCCTGTTGGAATGGCAGGAGGAACACTGGAGGTAAAAGTACATCTTGTTTCAGGCCCGTCAAGTTTTATTCAAAATATTTACAAATGCGTTCACAACGCAGATATGGAAGTTAAAAAAATTGTTCTCGAACCCCTTGCCGCAGCATCTGCAATCCTGACTGATGAAGAAAAGGAGCATGGTGTAGCCCTTATAGACATCGGCGGAAGTTCTGCTGACATGTCAATATTTTCAGGCGGAAACATAAAATACACCTATGTTCTTCCAATAGGCGGAAATACTCTTACAAAGGATATATCCATTGTAATGGGAACTACCGTCCATGACGCAGAAGAGCTTAAAATCAAGCAGGGAGAATGCATTTCAGCTCACATTGACGCTGATGAACTCATAAAAATACCTGCAATGGGGAAAAAAGAAGGCAATGAAACCCACAGACAGATTCTATGTGAAGTCCTTGAAAAAAGGACAGAAGAAATATTTTCTCTCTTATACGATGAAATATACAGGGCAGGAATGCAGGATGAAATTTCGTCAGGGTTTGTAATAACCGGAGGTACTGCAAACATGAAAGGGATTGCCGAGCTTGCAGAATCTGTACTGAATGCTCCTGTCAGAATAGGAAAGCCTTCAAATCTGAACGGGCTGACTGAAATGATAAACAAGCCTCAGTTCGCCACAGCCGCAGGTCTGATAAAATTCGGTGCAAAAGAAATGCATGAACACGGCATGATTCTGAAAAAAAAGAACAAGGCAACAAAGGTTTTTCAGCAGATAATAGACTGGTTTAAATAATTTAAAATCTTAAACTGAAATTAAAACGGCTTATATATAAAAGGAGGCAATAATGAGTTTTTCATACGTAGAAAATGAAAATGCTGCCAAACTGAAAATAATCGGAGTCGGCGGGGCCGGCGGTAATGCTGTTAACAACATGATCGAATCCGAGCTTGATGGGGTAAGATTTATTGTTGCAAACACAGATGCCCAGGACCTGGAAAAATCAAAGGCTCCTGTAAAACTCCAGATCGGCACAACAACAACACTTGGTCTTGGAGCCGGAGCAGATCCTCAGAGAGGAAAACAGTCAGCTCTTGAAAGTGCAGACGCAATAAGAGAGTCTCTCAAAGATGCCCATATGGTATTTATTGCAGCCGGACTCGGGGGAGGAACTGGTACAGGAGCTGCTCCTGTTGTTGCAAAAATATGCAAGGAAATGAACATACTGACTGTCGCTGTTGTGACAAAACCTTTTTCCTTTGAAGGCAAAAGAAGAAAGGAGCAGGCAGAACAGGGACTTGAAGAGCTCAGAGGAATAGTTGACACTGTAATTTCAATACCAAATGACAAGCTGACAAAATTTGCTCCGAAAAACGCCACTGTTGTTGAAATGTTCAGAAAAGCTGATGAAATTCTTCACCATTCAGTCAAAGGTATTTCCGACCTTATTTTTAAGCCGGGTCTTGTAAACCTCGACTTTGCAGACGTTAAAACAATAATGTCTGATGCCGGAATAGCTCTGATGGGCATAGGAACAGCATCAGGAGAAACAAGAGCGTCTGAAGCTGCAGAAAAGGCAATTTCCCATCCTCTCCTTGACGATATATCAATCAAGGGAGCAACAGGTATCCTTGTAAATATCACTTCATCCGAAAATCTTGCAATGTCTGAGCTTACAGAAGCGATGGACAGAATTTATCAGGATGCCGGTGAAAACGTCAACCTGATATGGGGACAGGCAATAGACGACAATCTTGAAGACGAAATTCAGATAACTGTTATTGCAACAGGAATCGAATCTGCCAGAAACTCTTCTTCATCGGGATTTGAGAGCGATCCTTTTTATTCAAGAAGCAATGCAAACACACCGACACGCGGCAGGATAAGACCAGCTACTTCAACAGAAATATCTGAGCCCAATAACTTCAGTTCTGAAAACGTAGTAAAATACAGAAAACTCAGAAATGAGCCGGTTATTAAGTGCACAAGCAAAGTAGAAGGACAGGATACACATTTCAGTGAAGAAGAAAGAAGCAGATTCTCTGAGATCCTTGACAAACCCGCTTTTTACAGAAATAAAAGGAAAGCTAAAAACAAGCTTGACGTACCGACTTTTTTAAGAAAAGAAGCTGACTGACAGTTTAATTAATGCTTTGTTAATGATGCTGATATTGAAATTGATATTTATATTTACTTCAATTCATGAAAATAAATATAAAATCATTATAAATGGATGTTTTTACTTCTTTATGTCAAAACAAAATTAAGTTAAGTCCCTGTCAGTTTAATTCTGAAGGGCTTAACAAAATATTTGTGCTGCTGAAAATTTACGCTGAATAACTTTTATTCAATTTTTTTATATATAAGCCTTTTACCATCTGAATTGATTCACTATTTATCCATTAGATCGAATCTGAATTTCCGGCATCTGCCAGAAAAAATGATTCGATCAAATGGATGATGATAATAAAACTGACTCCGGCGGTTCTATTTTTTATTCAAATAAAAAATTCAGCTGATTAATTCTTACTCTTTTAAATTTTATTACTTATTTCAAAAAATAAATCTTTCTTCACAAATTAATCACAAATGCTTCTTTAAAATACAAATTTATTCTGTTCAGTGATTGGCTGAAAACGAGAATTTTTTTGTTCAGTTCAAGGAAGATGAAAAATTTAATTTTTAGGATTCATTTAGTATTTTGAGGATTAAATTTTGAATCTGACGCCGAAATGGACAAAAAAGGCCGTTTTCGTTCAGCAGCTATTCAGCAAACTGCCGCATCACTCGATACAATAAAATACAAATATTTATGCATAAAAAACATGGTCAGGTTAACATGCTGATTTTTCTTTTATTTATCTAATCATTAGTTTATAGTATGTTTTTTATATCTGATCCAAAAACCAGTTAAACAGATATAAAACGTTATCTCAGTTCTTGAAAACCAGTTAATTTAAACCTTAATACATCGAAAAAAAATGCATTCCAAAGATAATTCAGCAGACACATCAAAAAATCAGATCAATGATAAATATATTAAAAATCTTCTAAAGCATTTCTACAACCCTCCTGTAAAAGAAGAGCTGCCTGAAACAGCTCTAATAGAAACAGATCTTTTCGGAAATATAATCAATGTTACAGATGAATTTATCAGGCTTGTTGCAAAGCCTTCAGACTGCATATACGGCAAGCAGTTCTCATCATTTATATTTTCTGAGAAATCTTTGTCATCGCCTGTTTTTGTTGATAATGCAGCAGGTCTCTCCCATAAGGGCGGGGTAAATGCAAATATATTTGTTCTAGGCTCAAATCAAAGTTTTATTCCTGCCGATTTAAAGATTCTTAAAAAAATATCATCTGACTCTTCCTTAATCGGCTACAGTGCAGTTTTAACAAATATTGATAAAAAAAAAGAAGCTCCTGCTCCTGATCGTCCTGAACTTCAAAAGAATGCAATTTTACAGGCTCTTATATTTTCGTCTGAAAGAATAATCCAGGCAGCCGACAATCTAAATGAATCTATTATTTTTGATATTTTACGTCATCTGGGTATTGCAGCTCGGGCAAACAGAGTAATAATTTTTGAAAATACAAAAAACACCTACGGTTCCAATCTTATGGAGCTTAAATACGAATGGAATTCTCCCGGACTTTTTCATATAAGGGAAAATTCTGCATTGAATAAATATAAATATTCAGATCTTGTCTTTAATGCCCTTTCGAGAGGGGAAACCTATCAGAAAAAAGTTGACGAACTCCAGGAATCTGACGAACTTCTGCTCAAAGACCATCTTATAAAATCGTTTATACTGATTCCTCTTTTCTCAGAAAAAAAATTATACGGCAACCTTGCTCTGGCAGACTGCCAGAAACCCAGAGTATGGACAAGTGAGGAAAAAGAAGGTATCGAGGCGTCCGCAAGACTTATAGGACAAATTATTAACAAAATAAGAAGCGGCTCAAAGCTTCAGGAATACGATAAATCAAAAATAAGCAGACCTCAGGCCAAACCCCTCTGCATAATTGACAGATATTCAAAAATAATATTTTCATCATCTGGATTTGAATCTTTAATAGGGTATACTTCATCAGAAACCGCCAACCTTCCTTTCACAGCATTTGTTAAATCTAGAAACAACGAGTTTCTGAGAAATTTTGAAAAAATTATTGTCTCAGGGATACCGGTAATTGACTTAAATATAAAACTTAGAACTTCACAGGAAAAATGGCTTTCGGTAACTATTGACATGAACCAGATCAGTTCCGATGATAAAAACGGCATTCTTGTTCAGATAACGGTAAAAGCTCTGGCAAGTGAAGAGAACTCTCTTTCGCTGGGTATTTGCGACCCTGACTATGAATTTAATGTCGATTTAAGCCTTATTCTTGAAAAACTACCCTATCCAATCTGGTTTACCGACAAAGAAAAAAAATTTATTTACGGTAATAAAGCTTTTTTTACAAAAATTCTTGCAGGTGCTGTTGATAAAAACTCTATTATGGCTAAAAGACCTGATGAGCTCCCTGAAAGGCTCGGTTTTCTGATTAAAATAATTGCAAATGACATTGAAACAAACCAGAGCACTTTAATTGAAAGAAAACTTGAAGATAACAAGACACATATCTTCAGCATTAAAAAAAGTCGTGTTTTTGACTATAATAACAACTTTTCTGGCAATCTCTGGCATGCAGAAGAAGAAACTGAAACTATAATTGCAAACAGAAAAATAAAGGCTATTGATAAAAAATATAAATCTGTACTCGAAAATATACCTGGAGCAGCATTTCTCAAAGATTCGAAGGGAAGATATATTTATGCAAATAACTATATGCTTAAAGCATATAATATCAACGGTCTCCCCTCTCGGCTCAAAGGTGATGTACCCGAACATATAGTCTCAAAATATACAATGGAAGACCTTAAAGCAATGAGGGAAGGTAAAATTGAAACCATAGACTCTCTTCCGGAAATTAACGGGTGTAATGCTGTATTTAAAAAGATTAAATTCCCTGTTCAGTCTGAAACAGGGGAAACTCTTATCGGCGGAATTGCAATTGATATAACAAGGGAAAAAAATCTTGAAGACAAAATTTCAAGATATGAGACCAGAGTAGAATTTTTAAAATCAACTTTTAATTCAGAATTAAAGAGTCTGGAAAAAAAATATCAATCGCAGCTTGGCAGAAGCGGAAAGAAAATCAACCTTTTAAAAGATCTTTATTCAAATTATCTGAAATTTTTTCACAACTCCCCAATCCTTTTTTTCTGGTGCAACCTTTCAGGTAAGATTCTTTTTATGAATAATACATGGAAAAACTATTTCCCTTCAAAAATTTGTGAACTGAAAGGCAGAAACCTGGATGTGATTTTTGATCACGAATCAAAAAAAAGATATTATTCCCTCTGGAGAAATATTTTAAGTAAAAAAATCGATTACGGTTTTATGAATGCCAACATTTTTTCAGATAAAAAGATACTCAAAGTTTCACTTTATCTGAAACTGGCCGACAGAAAAAGCGATACCTCTTTCCCGGGAATTATTGTAATCGGTATTCCCGGCATCTGATTTACATCAAATAAAAAAAAGGCCGCTCAATTATGAGCGGCCTTTAAAAACTAAATACAGTCTATATTACAAAAGAGCAATTTTGATTCTTGCTTCGGCTCTTCTCAGTGCACTTCTTGCTCTGTCAAAATCTGTTTTTTCTTCAGGCATATCCGCATTAAGTCTCTGCTCAGCTCGGTTCTTTGCCTCTTCTGCTCTTTTGAGATCAATATCTTCCTTTGTCTCAGCAGCGTCTGCAAGTATTGTGACCTTCTTTGGAAGCGCTTCTGCAAATCCGCCTTTGATAAAAACAATTTTTTCCTGACCGTCCTTGGTAATATACCTCAAACCGCCTGTTCTAAGAGATGTAAGAAAGGGAGTATGCCCTTCCAGTACACCAAAATCCCCAAGTTCGCCAGGAGAAACAACCATTTCAGCATTCTCCTCGGACAAAACTATGCGCTCAGGGGTGACAATTTCGAGACTGATTCTTCCAGCCATAATTCCCCCTTTTACAATTAGTCTTCAGCTGCCATCTTTTCAGCTTTGGCAACTGCTTCTTCAATGGTTCCGACCATATAAAAAGCCTGCTCGGGAAGATTGTCATATTTTCCTTCACAAATCCCTTTAAAAG
Source organism: Desulfobacteraceae bacterium (assembly GCA_050253255.1). Lineage (GTDB taxonomy): Bacteria > Desulfobacterota > Desulfobacteria > Desulfobacterales > JACKCP01 > JACKCP01. The sequence continues at coordinate 8,874 of JBFWJK010000018.1, forward strand.
ACTTGATTGTATCTTCAATCTTTACATAGCAGCCCTTCATACCTGTAAACTGTTCTGCAACATGGAAAGGCTGAGAAAGAAATCTCTGAATTTTTCTTGCTCTTGATACAATAACCTTGTCCTCATCAGAAAGTTCGTCAACACCAAGGATTGCAATAATATCCTGAAGGTCTTTATATTTCTGAAGAATTACCTGAACTGTTCTTGCTGTGTTGTAGTGGTCATCTCCAAGAACGTTTGCATCAAGAATTCTCGATGTTGAATCCAGAGGGTCAACAGCAGGATAAATACCAAGTTCTGAAATTGCACGGGAAAGAACAACTGTACCGTCAAGATGGGCAAAAGTTGTTGCAGGTGCAGGGTCTGTAAGGTCGTCAGCAGGAACATAAACACACTGAACTGATGTGATTGAACCTTTATTTGTCGAGGTGATTCTTTCCTGAAGGTCACCCATATCCTCCGCAAGTGTCGGCTGATAACCAACAGCAGAAGGCATACGGCCAAGAAGTGCTGACACTTCTGAACCAGCCTGTGAAAAACGGAAAATATTGTCAATGAAAAGCAAAACGTCCTGCCCTTCTTCATCTCTGAAATATTCAGCGGATGTCAGAGCTGAAAGAGCAACTCTCATACGTGCTCCCGGAGGTTCTGTCATCTGTCCGTAAACAAGTGAAGCCTTGGGAAGAACGCCTGATTCCTTCATTTCTTCGTAAAGGTCGTTACCTTCTCTTGTACGCTCGCCAACACCGCCGAAAACAGAAACACCGCCGTGATGCATAGCGATGTTGTTAACCATTTCCATCATGATAACTGTCTTACCAACACCGGCACCGCCGAAAAGACCCATCTTACCACCTCTTGGGAAAGGTACGAGCAGGTCTATAACTTTAATACCTGTTTCCAGAACCTTTACAGAAGTGTCCTGATCAACAAGATCCGGAGCGGGTCTGTGAATAGGCATTTCCTTTTCTCTTGAAACCTCTCCCATTCCGTCAACAGAGTCTCCGGTAACATTAAGAACTCTTCCAAGAACTGCAGCTCCAACCGGCATTTTAATAGGAGCGCCTGTATCCTTTACTTTCATTCCTCTTACAAGACCGTCTGTAACACCCATTGAAATGGTTCTTACAAGGTTATCTCCAAGATGCTGAGCTACTTCGCATACAAGGTTGTCTTCTTTATCGTCAATAGCCGGGTTTGTTATTTTTAATGCGGTGAGAATAGGTGGTAGTTTTCCTGGCTCAAACTCCACGTCAACAACAGGTCCAGCAACCTGTCTGATTCTACCTGTATTTTCTGCCATTTTATATGCCTCCAATTAAAAAGAAATTAGCCTTTCAATGCTTCTGCACCGCCGACAATATCCATTAGGTCGGCTGTAACAGCTGCCTGTCTTGTTTTGTTATAAAGCTTGTTAAGATCTTTTATCATATCATTACATGCTCTTGTTGCATTATCCATTGCAACCATTCTTGCGGCATGCTCACTTGCCGAAGTCTCAAGAAGTCCTCTGAATATCTGAATCTGAACACTTCTTGGCAGCATCTCCTGAAGTACTGCTTCAGGGGAAGGTTCACATATGTGTTCGGCAAGGTAGCCTTCTTCTTCAGATAATTCTTCCTCTTCAGATTTTGGTCTTTCTATGGGAAGAATCTTGACAGCCGAAGGAACCTGTCTGCTCATGCTCTGGAACTCGGAATAAACCATATGGACTTCATCGGTTTCTCCTGAAAGAAAGAGATTGATAAGATCCATTCCTGATCTTTCAGCAACTTCAAAACCGAAATTGGTTCCAACAACATTAAGGTGCGACTTCAAGACATTAATTCCGTTTTTTGCAGACCAGTCTCTACCTTTTTTCCCAAAAGCTGTTATTGTAATGTTTTTATCAGAATTCTTATCAACAAGCTCTCTTGTTTTATCAAGCAGCGATTCATTAAAAGCACCGCAAAGACCCCTGTCGGATGTACATACAATTATATGCACAGTTTTAATTTCATCACGGGGCTCAAGAAGCTTTGACGAAATATTGGTAGCTTTTTCTGCCAGGCTTTTTAATACTTCATTATATTTTTCAGCATAGGGCCTGAACGCATCAATTTTTCTCTGGCTTCCCCTGAGTCTGGAAGCAGCCACCATGTTCATTGCCTTGGTAATCTGCTTGGTCTTTTTAACCCCGGTGATTTTAAGTTTGAGATCCTTTAGTGTAGCCATTTAAATCAACCTTATTGAATTAAAATTATTTAATTGTATCCTCAAACTCTTCTGCGTATGCAGCCAGAGCGTCCTTCAGCAGATTTTCTGTATCATCAGAAATCTGTCTGTCGGCAATAATATTTTCAAAAATTTTCGGGAATCTGTCTTCAATAAACTGGTAAAGTCCTGCTTCGTACTTTGCAATCATGCCCTTTTCATATTTATCGAGATAACCTTTTGTACCTGCATAAATAATTGAAACCTGCTTTTCAAGAGGAAGAGGCTTGTACTGAGGCTGCTTGAGAACTTCTACAAGTCTTTCACCTCTTTTAAGCTGTCTCTGAGTTGCAGCGTCAAGATCACTTCCAAAAGCAGCAAAAGATTCAAGTTCTCTGTACTGAGCAAGATCAAGACGAAGTGTACCTGCAACCTTTTTCATTGCCTTTTCCTGAGCTGAACCACCAACCCTTGAAACTGAAATACCAACGTTAACAGCTGGTCTTACACCGGAGAAGAAAAGTCCCGGCTCAAGATAAATCTGACCGTCTGTAATTGAAATAACGTTTGTTGGAATAAAAGCTGAAACGTCGCCTTCAAGTGTTTCAACTATAGGAAGAGCAGTCATGGAACCTGCACCAAGCTCATCGCTCAGCTTTGCAGAACGCTCAAGAAGTCTTGAGTGGTTATAGAAAACGTCTCCAGGATATGCTTCACGTCCCGGAGGTCTTCTGAGAAGAAGAGAAACCTGTCTGTATGCGGCAGCCTGCTTTGAAAGGTCATCGTAAACAATCAGCGCATGTTCGCCGTTTTCCATGAAATATTCCGCCATTGCGCATCCGGAATAAGGAGCAAGATACTGAAGAGGAGCAGGGTCGCTTGCACATGCAGCAACAACTGTTGTATATTCCATTGCTCCATGTTCTTCAAGAACCGAAACAACCTGTGCAACTGTAGATTTTTTCTGTCCGCATGCAACATAAATACACTTAACGCCGCTGTTCTTCTGGTTGATTATGGCATCAACACCAATTGCTGTTTTACCAATCTGGCGGTCACCAATAACAAGTTCTCTCTGGCCTCTGCCGACAGGAATCATAGCGTCGATTGCCTTGATACCTGTATACATAGGTTCGTGAACACTTTTTCTTGCAACAACACCCGGAGCAATTTTTTCAAGGTTGTTGTACTGTTTTGCTTCAATAGGACCTTTTCCGTCTATAGGATTTCCAAGAGTGTCCACAACTCTTCCGAGAAGTTCAGGTCCTGCAGGAACCTGGGCAATTTTGCCGGTTCTCTTTACAATATCACCTTCCTTGATAAGAGTGTCTTCACCCATAAGAGCAACACCGACGTTGTCTTCTTCAAGGTTAAGAACCAGTCCTATAAGATTTCCGGGAAATTCAACAAGTTCTAGAGCCATTACATTTTCAAGTCCGTAAACTCTGGCAATACCGTCACCTACAGACAAAACAACTCCGGTTTCCGCGAGGTCAACCGACTTGTCAAAACCTTTGATCTGATCTTTGATAATTTGGCTTATTTCTTCTGCTTTGATTTCCATCAGCTTACTTCACCCCTTTTAAAAGATTCTTTCATATTTTCCAATTGTGTTTTAATGCTTCCGTCATAGACAAGGTCACCGATAACAGTGATGATTCCACCGATAATTTCCGGATCGTTTCTAAGCTCAACCTCAATTTGCTTTCCTGTTTTTTCAGAAAGAGCATTTTTCAACTTATCAACTGTGTCTTCAGAAAGAGGTGAGGCGGATGTGATAACGGCTCTGCCGATATTTTTTATTTCATCTGCCAGCTTCTGGTAATTTTCGTTGATTTCGGAAACAAGTCCTATCCTTCTCTTGTCAAACAAAAGCATAACATAGGCTTTCATTGTCTCTGACACAGACAGACCCTCAACAACCTTCAGCAGAAGCTGTCTTCTGCCTGAACGTCCGTAAAGAGGATTCAGAAGAAATTCTGAAAGCTCTTTGTTTGAGGCAAAAACTTCTGCAATTGCAGAAAGTTCTTTTGCATAGTCATCAACATTATTGTCTGACTGACCAATGAGCATCAGTGCCTTGGCATAACGTCTTGCAACGACAATATTCTTCATTATGCCACCACCTTTCCGATATAATCAGAAATAATTTTTTCCTGATCCTGCTCATTGATGTTTTCCCTGATCAGTTTTTCCGCTTCTGCTATAGCCTTTTCCACAATCTCTTTAGAAAGCGATTCCCTGGCCAGTTTAAACTCCTGCTCAATCTTTCTTTCAGCCTGAACCTGAAGTTTTTCCGCCGATTTTTTTGCCTCGGCAAGAATCTTCTCTCTGGCTTTTTCTCCCTGCTCCACGTAGGTGTCGACTATTGTCTTCACTTCCTCATCAAGGGACTCCATTTTTTTCTGAAATTCGTGCAGTTCTTTTTCAGCCTCTTCTTTTTTAGCTTCAAGTTCTGAAATTTCTGTTTTTAGATTTTCAACCCTCTGGCTGAAAAAATTTGAAGCAGGCTTTTTTAAAAGCACAAATAAAACAGCTACAAGCACTGCAAAGTTAAGCAGCTTGTAGTTGTCTATGGTTCCCCATCCGCCTCCGTGGGATCCGCCTTCGGCTCCTGCTGCACCTGCTGAAACAGCCGCAGCGGAAACCAACAGCAGAGGAAGAAGAAAAAATACAATTTTTCCAATCTTCATCAAACGGCCCTCCCCAAAACTTTTTTTGCAATTTGTGAGGCAAATTCACCAATATCTTTTTCCAATGAAGCTCTCGCAGCTTCAGTTTCCTTACTTAATTTTTCCTTGACTTCATTAAACTTTGCCATTGATTCCTGCTGAAGTTCAGATAGAATCCTGTTTTCCTCTTCAGAGGCTTTTTCGATAATCTCATTCTTTTTTCTGGCACCGTCAATTCTTGCAGATTTTATATCCTCACGGAATTTGATTTCACTCTGCCTTGCATTGTAAACTGCTTTGTCGGCATCTTCAGAAAGAGAATCCACTACTCCCTTTCTTTTGGCAAGAATACCTCTGATAGGCTTGTAAAGAACAACATTCAATGCAATAATCAACACCACAAAATTGACAATCTGAATAATAATTGAACTATTCAGGCTAATATCAACAGACATAACCCCTCCTGAAAACCCCTATTTAAATTATTAACAATTGTTTTTTAAGTCTCGCTACTATCACTTTTTATCGTAAAATGTCAATTTGTTTTTGGGAAATACAGATTTTTAAAGATTCTGAATCAAAATTCAGTAATTATTTCTTTCTTAGACTCAATAGTGATGATTTTTCTGCATATCTTCTTTTTTTCTCTTTTTTACGCAAAAATATTTGGTCAAGATAAAATTGACACCAGGTATTTTATCTTGACATAAATTTACGCATGCTCACACTCATAAGGATACCCATCGCCGACATTATTGTCACAACAGATGTGCCGCCGTAACTTATAAGAGGAAGAGGCATGCCAACAACCGGAAAAAGCCCCATGACCATTCCAAGATTTATGAAAAGCTGCCAGAAAACCATGGACACAAGACCGACACAGGTAATTATACCGAATCTGTTTCTGCATGTACCGGCAATCTTAAGCCCCCATACAAGAATAAAAAAATAAAGGGAAAGAAAAATTATACTGCCGAGAAAGCCCCATTCTTCCGCAAAAACGGAAAAAATAAAATCTGTATGCTGCTCAGGAAGAAATGAAAGAGCATTCTGAGTCCCCTGAGAATACCCCTTGCCGTAGAACATTCCAGAACCGATTGCAATTTTAGACTGGATTATGTGATACCCGGCTCCAAGAGGATCCTGCCCCGGATTTAAAAAACTTATAATTCTTTCTTTCTGATAATCTTTAAGAAAAAACAGAAAAAAAACAACTCCTGCCAAACCAAGAACTCCTGCCAGAGAAAACAGGGTCTTTTTTTCAACCTTTACAAAAAGAACCACAAGTGAAGCTATAAGAACAAGGGTACCGGCCGTACCCAGGTCAGGCTGCTTCAGTATCAGAACAAAAGGTATAATTGTATATATAATAGGCATCATCAAGGCCCTTATACCAACCCCTCCCATCAGAATATTTTTTGAAAAATGCCTTGCAAGAACAAGAACAAGGGCTATTTTTGCAAGCTCTGAAGGCTGAAAATTTACAAAGCCAAGGGATATCCATCTTTGAGAGCCTCCGGCAAGTTTTCCTTCATACAATACATAAACAAGACAGATATTAACTCCCCAGTAAAAAAAAAGGGACCATCTTTCATAAAAATGATAGTCTATAAGCCCAAGAATAAAGAATAAAAGAAGGCCTGCAAGAAACCATACGCCTTGTCTTAATACAAATTCCGACCCGTAGACAATACCCTCTTTATGAGTGGCGCTGTATATTTCACCCAGGCTTATAAGGAAAAGAGCAAGAATAAGTACAAACAAAACCCAGTCAAAATTAGAAAAAATCCTTTTATCAATCATTTTTTTCACCAAGGCAGTATTTTTCGATTATACTTTTTGCTATTGGAGCAGCAGTTGCCGATCCATGCTCTCCGTGCTCTACCAGAACTGCAACAGCAATTTTGGGATTTTCTACCGGAGCAAAAGCTATAAACCAGGCATGGGGAAGCCATTTTTTTCTCTTTCCTTTGCTCATTTTGTATTTTTCGCTGCTTACAACCTGGGCAGTTCCTGTTTTTCCGGCTATTTTTATTTTATCAGATTTTATTGAATACCCTGTTCCTGAAGGAGAATTTACAACAAGATCAAGCCCTTCATTTATTACTTCAAGATATTTTTCGTCTATACCAAGATCTTTTTTTACGCTCCCGGCTGATTCTTTGACTGTATGCCCTTTTGAATCCACAATCTTTTTTACAAGAAAAGGCTTCACAAGACTCCCACCGTTTGCAAATGCAGAAGTCATTACAGCCATCTGAAGAGGTGTGACAAGATTATACCCCTGGCCTATTATAACTGAAAGAGTTTCTCCCCCCTGCCAGCTTCTTCCAAACCTTTTCATCTTCCATTTTGAGTCAGGTACAATACCTGCCTCTTCATTTTCAATTTCTATTCCTGTTTTGCTTCCAAGCCCGAAAAGCCTTGAATAATCAGCAAGCTTATCAACACCCAGCTTTACTCCAAGCTTGTAAAAATATACATCGCAGGATTCAACGAGAGCCTGTTTTATATCTATATTCCCATGTCCGTACTGATTCCAGCACCTGAAAAACCTGTCCCCGTAAAAATATCTGCCTGAACAGAAATACTTCTCATCACAAGTGATAATTCCTTCTTCAAGACCTGCTGCCGCAGGAATCATTTTAAAAATCGACCCCGGGGGATATTTGCCCTGAATAGATTTATTTTCAAGAGGCCTCAGCGGGTTATTCACAAGTTCCTTCCATTGTGAATCTGTCATGCCGGTTACAAAAAGATTTTCATCAAAAGCAGGGGTGCTTGCCATACAAAGAACTTCGCCGGTGTCAGGGTCCATAGCAACGACTGAACCCGCCTCTTCGCCGAGAAGTTCAACTGCATATTTCTGAAGATCCAGATCTATGGTAAGATGAAGATTATCTCCCGGAACGGCAGGAACTTCATTAAGGACCTGCATAATTTTGCCCCTTGCATTTACCTCGACCTGAGCTCCTCCGTATTCTCCCCTGAGGTAATCTTCAAATTTTTTTTCAATTCCAGACTTGCCGACGTAGTCTCCCACTCTGAGAGGAATATTGTTCTTTTCCCTGAGAAAATCAGTATCAGCCTCACCAAGATAACCTATTACGTGGGATGCTGTCCCAGGGAAAAGATAGTCTCTTTTCGGTTCGACACTGATATAGGTACCCGGAAGGAAAAACTGGTTGGTTTCTATCTTGGCAACTACACCTCTGTCCACATCGTCTGCTATTGTAACAGGCTTGAATGGAGTGTATACAAGCGCTTTTTTAAGTTCGTCCCCGGTTCCTTCGGGAATTTCAATTATTTTAGCCAGATTTTCAAGAAGCTCGTCTATAGAGCCGGCATCCTTTGGAACAACCTTAACATTAAATGAAGGTCTGTTATCGACAATAAGTTTTTCGTTCCTGTCAAAAATCAGCCCTCTTGCAGGAAGAAGCCTCTGAATTCTCACACTGTTGTTTACTGACAGCTTCCTGTAGCTTTCGCCTTTTATCACCTGAAGCCAGAAAAGCCTCACCCCCAGAATAAAAAAGGCCGCACTTATCCATATCAAAAGGATATTGAGCCTGGTTCTGAACCACTCTGGCTCCGGATTTCCGTCAATACGAACAGCCATGCCTATATCCTTGACAATTGAGCCAGCTTATTTTCTATGCCGTATTTAATCATAAGCCCTAAGTCTCTTATTCTTAAAAAGAAATAAAATAAAATCATGAACGTAAAAAAGCAGTACGCAATTTCATTTAAAAATGAATTTAAAATATCTTCTGAAAATCCTGAATCAAAAAACCATTGATAATTTGAAACAAAAAGAAAAAAACCGTTTATGGCAACGCCTGCAATACCGAAAAGAGTTATGAAAATCCGGTTATTCAGATTCAGATACATGGAGCTGAATCTTATAACAAGAAAAAACCACAGATAGGAAGACAGATATACTCCAAATACTCCGCCCGATAAAGAATCCTTTAAATAACCGGCAAGTACGCAGATAAAAAAAACCCTGATTTTATTATCGCTTATAAAATAATAATAAAAAATCCAGGGAAGAAGTATGTCGTAAAAACCAAGACTGTTTAAAAAAAAAGACTGGATTAATATAAGGAATGAAAAGAAAAAAATATTAAGGAAAATATCAGTCATCTTGTCTTTTGTCCGGAGTGTTAAAAAGGATAAGCACCTCTTCAAGTTTTTCAAAATCAACAAAGGGTTTTACTTCGACATCCTGAAAAATCCCGGAGTCCCTGCGTTTCACACTTATCACTTCTCCAACTCTCAGGCCTTTGGGAAATATTTCATCCATACCTGATGTGACAACATGATCTCCTGACTTAACTTCAAATTTACGAAGAAGATACTTGAAAACGCAGACATTGTCTCCAGTCCCGGAAACTATCCCTCTTCCTCTGGAACTCTGGACAAGACAGTCAACACCGCTCATCCGGTCTGTAATAAGAAGAACTTTGGAGTAATTTTTTGAGACCTTTACAACCTGCCCGACTATTCCTTCAGGCACAATTACAGGACAGTTGACTGAAACGCCCGAATCTCTGCCTCTGTTTAATATTATTGTATCAAACCATTTTGCAGAGTCACGTCCTACTACTTCCGCTGCAATATATTCAGGCTTAAGCCTGGTACTGAATTTAAGAAGCTCTCTAAGCCTTTCATTTTCAAGCACAAGTTCAGAATATCTGGTTTCTCTTGCCTTAAAATGCCTGAGTTCCTTTACAAGGGTCTTATTTTCTTCCCCTACACGGACAAGAGCAAAATAAGAGTTCCATATTTTACCCAGATAATCTGTCCCGGCTGAAACTGCTTCTTCAACAGGACCGAAAAAATCAAGGCCAAAAGATCCCAGCCCCTGAATTTTGCCTCCTCCGCGACCGGCAGCAATCAAGGCAGCAATATTTACAAACAGAAAAATAATAATCAGGAGTTTAATAAGTTTTTTTCTTGAAAACATAATATCAGATTATCAGGAAATCATGACCTCCCTTAAAATTTCTATATTCTCCAGGGACTTACCGGCTCCTTCAGCAATGGTTGACAAAGGATCATCTGCAACTTTTATTGGAAGACCGCTTTTTTCTCTCAAAAGCCTGTCAAGGTTTTTTAGAAGCGCTCCTCCGCCTGTCAGCACAATACCCCTGTCAACAATATCTGCAGCAAGCTCAGGTGGAGTCTGCTCAAGAGCAATCTTTACTGTTTCAACAATTGCTTCTATCTGCTCAAGAATTGCAACTCTGATTTCTTCAGAGTCTATAGCCAGAATCTTTGGAATACCTGATACAAGATCCCTTCCCTTGACTTCAATTGTTTCAAGATTTTCAGGATCAGGATATGCATTACCTATTGTTGTTTTGATTATTTCAGCAGTTCTTTCACCTATCAGAAGGTTGTACTTTCTTTTTATATACTGCATGATTGCAGAATCCATCTTGTCTCCTGCAACACGAAGTGAACGGCTGTATACAATGCCGGCAAGTGAAATAACAGCAACTTCAGTTGTCCCCCCGCCGATATCAACAACCATATTACAGGTAGGCTCTGTTATAGGAAGCCCGGCACCTATTGCAGCAGCCATAGGCTCTTCAATAAGAAAAACCTCCCTTGCTCCGGCCTGCTCGGCCGACTCCTTTACAGCCCTTTTTTCCACCTGGGTTATTCCCGACGGAACAGCAACAATTACACGCGGCCTTAAAAAGCTGCGCCTGTTGTGAACCTTCTGAATAAAATGCCTGAGCATTGCTTCAGTAACTTCAAAATCGGCAATCACACCGTCTTTCATCGGTCTTATTGCAATAATGTTTCCCGGGGTTCTGCCAAGCATGTTTTTGGCTTCAAGCCCAACGGCAAGAACTTTATTCTTTGCCCTGTTATCAGTCCTTACTGCAACGACTGAAGGTTCGCTTAAAACAATACCCTTGCCTTTTACATAAACAAGGGTATTTGCTGTTCCCAAATCTATGGCAAGATCGCTCGAAAAAGCACCCAGTAATGAATCAACAAAAAAGTTCATGCCTTTATTACCTCATGTGCGAATCTGTTATTAGGATTAATTCGGCAGCAGAACAGACACCGTCAGCTTATACATACAAATCAAAGCAAAAAGTATTTGTCCAATCACCGATCAAAAAGATTTCATTTCCATACCTGATTAAAAGGATTTTATCCATCAGGATTTGTTATGTCTCGAAAACCTGTCTTAAAAACTTTTTACAACCAGCCGATCCAGAGGAATATACTCAATTTTGTAATATTAAAAAACCGAAAAATGATTTAAAAACAAATATTTCATTATTTTTCTGTTAAACTTTGAGCTTGACTGGTTTTACTCGAAAAAAGTTTCAGACCGATCAAAAAAAGACTTTTAAAAATTTATTGGCCAATTTAAAAAAACAGAAGTCAATATTATATTATTTCCCGCTACCAGAAAAAAAGCTTATTTACAAGAATAAAAAGATCAAATCAGACTGCAGAGCAAATTGTGAAGCTTTGGACGAAAATATTTTATTTTCTCATTGTTATCTCCGTAAAAGACCCTGTTTGTCAACAATATTATCCAGCGTTCAACCTCCGGATCGATCCAGAGAGATGTGCCGGTAAAACCAAGATGTCCTACTGTCCTTGCCGAGAAAAATTCTCCGCATGAAGAATTTGCATGGGATTTTGAGTCAAAGCCGAATGCTCTTCTGTTTTTTCTTATTTTCAGCATATTTTCAGTAAAATCTTTTTTTAAAATACTATTTCTTCTGCCTCTTAACGAACCGAACAGTTCCTCAACCGCAATATGAACATCAAGACATGTCCCGAAAAGACCGGCATGGCCGTCTTCTCCTCCAAGAACAAAAGCATTGTCGTCATTTACTTCGCCTTTAAGTAATTTTTTTCGAAAGGTTGAAAAGGAAGTGGAGCAAAAATCTGACGAGCTTCTTTTTATTTTTGAACTGAAAAAAAGTCCTGTCCCCGCTTTATCATAAAAATTTTTCCCAAGATAATCAGACATACTCATTTCAGAAACTTTTTCCAGAATATTTTTCAAAAGCATAAATCCAAGGTCGCTGTAAACTGTTTCTTTACCCGGAAGAGAACTTAAGACTTCCCTTGATATCCAGGATGTTCTTGCTTTCTCTCTTTCCGCAAAAGGAAGAAAACAGAGTTTTTCATAATACCGCCTGTGCGCAGGAAGCCCCGAATCATGAAGAAGAAGATTTTTAATTTTTATAAGATTTTTACCGTTTTTTTCAAAACCGGGAATATATTCTGAAACATAGTCATCAGGAGAGATTTTACTTTCCTGCCACAGAAGCTGAAAAAAAATGGCAGAAGCAAGAGGTTTTGTAAGGGAAGCAAGGTCAAAATATGTTTTTTCTGTTGTTTTTTCATCTATATTATCAGAATTATTTCCGTAACTTTCACTGAGAATTATTTCAGACTTCTGTGAAAAGAGAACAGATGCACCTGTAAAGACATTTTCTTCAATTGCTTTAAAAAAAAAAGCATCAACTCTTTTAAAATCATACATAACAGACTCTTTTACCAAAAGAATCAACTTCAACACAACCCCCGATCAGAAGCGGATTGTTAACTTCCCCATGGCCGAAACAGTCGGAAAAAACAACTGGAACACCACTGAAACTTTCCAGAATAATTTCAAGAACAGAGCTTAAATCCCCGCATCCTTTAAAACTGCCGGCAATAACTCCCTTCACGCCCCTGAAACATCCGCAAAGCCTCATCTGAGTCAGCATTCTGTCAATTTTATAGGGAGCCTCGTTAACATCCTCTATAAAAAGGATTTTATCTTTAAAATCAGGGAGCCATACTGTCCCGCAAAGACTTGAAAGAGTGGCAAGGTTTCCTCCTGCAAGCCGCCCTCTTGCTTTACCGCTGTTGATAAAAGCCGGCTTTTCCAAAATATTTTCCAGAATTTTTCCTTTGAGCAGGTTTTCAAGAATAACCGGATCTGCCTTTTCAAGTTCAGACAGATTAGGACCGTGGAAAACAATATTTTCTGTTTTTTCAGAAATCAGGTTTAAAAGTATGGAATTATCACTATAGCCCATGAAAAAGCCTCTGAATTTTTTAAGTTCTGACATGTCTGTTTTTTCAAGGATTCTCAAATTGCCGTATCCGCCTCTTGCAAAGATTATTCCCTTTATGTCTTTCCTGGCTAAAAGATTTGAAAGACCTTCTTTTCTTTTTTCATCAGTCCCTGACATATACCTGAAAGAATCTTCAAGGTTTTCAGATAAAACAACTGAATACCCCATCTGTTCCAGAAGCATTTTACCTCTTATATTTTTTTCCGGGTCGGTTTTGCCTGAAACAGAAGCAATGCCTATTTTATCGCCTGGTGAAAGCGGTTCAAAAAGATTTTTAAAAACCATATTTTCCCTGTAATTTACCTTGACAACTTAAATACTATATTGTTATAAGATTTTGTTCATTAAGGCGGGGCGTAGCGCAGCCTGGTAGCGCACTTGCATGGGGTGCAAGGAGTCGCAGGTTCAAATCCTGCCGTCCCGACCATTTCCCCCTTATAAATCCCAAAATTGATTCTGATTTCTTTTTATCCGTATAATAATTAAAGGTCAAACATATAAAAAGCCTGATACTATGAATTCTTATATTATCAGCCAAAAAAGTCTCACATACTGTACTTGAAGTTGAATCTGCAATTTCTTTCATTCAGAAAAATCGGAAAACAAAAAATTAAACTGAGGTTTTATCCCGGGCAAATAGGTAATTAATCCTATAGATTTTATTTAAAAGCAGAATTATAATAATAAAATCATACAATTACAAAAGCTAACTCAGGTGACAAAATGACAGAAGAAAAGAGATATTATCCGAGAAAACCATATTTTATGCCAGTTGACTATATTGACAGAAACAGAATCTACAGGGAATATATTGTTGATATAAGTGCTGGAGGGATTTTTATAAAAACCGAAAATTCTGTCCCGGTGGGAAATGAAATAAGCCTTACTCTCCCGTTTCCCTCACAGAACTATCTTACAATTTCCGGGATAGTTGTCAGAAATGCTCCTGAAGGAATTGCAGTCAGATTCCACAGAAGCGATATAGAGCTCGTATCAAGACTTGAATCCCTTGTTGAAGAAATAAAGATAGTCAACCAAAGCGATGAATGGGGGTAGAATATACCCCCTCAAGTATTTCTATAAATCGAGGCCGTATTTTTTCAAAAATGCAACCCCGCCCTGAACGCTCACATTATCTTCATAGCCCAGTTCATTAAGGTTCAGCTGGGCTTCATAGGATCTGACCCCGGTATTGCAGACAAGAACAACTTTCCTGTCTTTGGGAACTTCATCGATTCTTCTTCTCAGCTCATCCTGGGGAATACTCTTCCAGAAATCAGGGTATTTTTCTGCATATGGCCTTGCATCCCTTTCCGCCCTGCAGTCGATTAAAGCGACTTCCCCTTTTTTGATTTTTTCCCAGTATGCTTCAAATTCCTTGCTTCCTATAGGACGAAACTGCTCATTCAGAAGGTTGTCCGCAACGTTTCCAAGAGCATTTACAACATCCATTGCAGAGGCAAAAGGAGGAGAATATGCAATTTCAAGGTTGCTTATGTCATCAACTGTTGCGCCCTTGTCAAGAATCACTGCAACAGCATTTATTCTTGCCACAGTGGCATCACCGTTTGCTCCGTAACCCTGAATTCCAAGAACTTTTCTTGAGCCTCTTTCTACAACAAGCTCCAGATACATAAGATCCTTGTCCGGATAAAAATGTGCTCTGTCAAGCTGGCACATCTGGACGCTTACTGCGTCGAATCCGGCTCTCAAAGCATTGTCAAGATTAAGGCCTGCACCGCAGAGGCATCCGTCAAAAATCTTCACGACAAAACTTCCCACAGCCCCCTTGAACTGCTTATTTGATCCTGTTATATTCGAACCTATCACTCTTCCCTGTCTGTTTGCCATGGAACCAAGAGGGAAATATCCCCACTGACCTGATACAAGGTTTTTAATTGCTACACAGTCTCCTCCTGAATATATATCAGGATCTGATGTTTCAAGCCTGTCATTGACTAAAATTGCGTCAAACGGCCCTGTTGCAAGACCTGCTTTTTTGGCAAGTTCAGAGTTTGGAACAACGCCCGGAGCCATAATGACCATATCTGCCTCAAGCTCTCTTTTATCTGTCACAACCTTTTGAACAGCTCCCTCTCCTTCAATGGAGGTAACCCTTTCACCAAGATGGAAAACAACACCGTTATCTTCCATCTCCTTCATTGCAAGACGGGCCATTTCCTTCCCGACAAATCCGGGCATTATCTGGTCGGCAATTTCAATAACGGTTGTTTCTATACCCCACATATCTGCAAGAGCCTCAGCCATTTCAAGACCTATAAAACCGGCACCGACAACAACGGCTTTGGAAACCTCGCCTGCTGTTATTGAGGCTTTTATATCAATTGCATCCTGAAGTTTTCCAACTCCATACACATTTTTCAGATCAAGCCCGCTTATACCTATATTTCTTACTCTGCATCCGGTGGCAAGAACAAGCTTGTCATAGGAAAGCCACTCTTCATGTGCACCTTGTGCCACTATCTTCACCTTTTTGTTTTTTCTGTCAATATCAACAACTTCTGTTCCGGTCATCACCCTGACATCTTTACAGTTAGTAAAGAAATATTCATCTCTTACCATATGAAAACTGGTTTTCATCAGATCCGATGAGTCACTTACATCCCCTGAAACATAATAGGGAATTCCGCACCCTCCGTAGGAAATGAATTTCTCCCTGTCGATCAGTATGACCTCAGCATCAGGCTCAGTTCTCTTAACCCTGCAGGCAACTTTAGGTCCAAGGGCAACTGCTCCTACAACAACTATCTTCCTGGACATCTTTCCTCCATAATTTATTTTAATTTTACAAATTTTATCCCCGAATTTTAGGCATTCTGAATTTTTTCAGCTTTGCTGAATATTTAATTAATCAGATTAAAAAAAATCAAACAAGTTTTATTATATTTTTTCTTTACAGCTCAATCTCTGAAGCAAAAAAGTACTTCAGGCTCCAAGACAGCCACATTATTGAAACCAAAAAAACTCTCAGGTTACAAAAGATTCAAATCCCAGTTGAGTTTTGAAGTTTTTCTTCTTTCTGACACAGCTTCTCTTGGAACGGATTCATTGATTTCGACAAACAATGAATAACCTGCTTTTTTAAGATCATTTTTATACTCATTGAGATCTATCTGCCAGGACGGATAAATCCAGTAAAGGGAATCATATTTTTTTACAAAGCCCCCTTCTTTTTTTGGGCTGAAAAAAAGCTCATCTGATTTAAGATCATCCGATTTGACGGCAGAAACAGTATACGGAAAAAAACCTTTTGTTATTATACCCAGAGGAATTTTTGAGTTCAAAGGCATGGAAAGCAGATCTTCTCTTCCAAGCTCAGGACTGACTATTGCACCCCTGAATCCGTTTTTTGCCATCACCTCCGCTGCAAGGGTATTTGTAAGGTTGCAAAAAGGGCCTCCCCAGACATTGATGTTTTTTATTTTTCTGAAAAGTCCTGCCTGCCACAAACTGTTTGCCACAAAATTTTTTCCGCCTTTTTCTATAATCAGATCTATTGCATCAATGTACTTCTGCTCGTCTTCAGGCCAGATAAAAGGGGGAATCCAGAACCACTGCCCCGGACTGAAGTCTTTTTTTTCTGTGGAAAGCTTTTCTATAAAAAGCTCATCCACCCACAGTCCGCCGGGTGCTGAAAGACTTCCCTTTTTCGAGCACCTTTTGACAAAAGTTTCCTTTAAATTGATCCTCTTCCTGTCCTTTTTTACAGGAGCTTCGCCCATAGAAAATGACGCCGGAGACGGTTTTGAGCCTTCAATCTGATCGTATTCGGCTTTTAATGATTCAATAAAGCTGACAAGTTCCTCCTCTTTTCTGTCGATTAAAAACACAGGAGTTTTTGAAGGCGGAACTTTTCTGAAGTCAGAAGCCCTGAATACGAACTTACCTCCTTTTGGAATATTGAGAGGAACATAAATCACATTATGAAAAACGTCCCCTTCATACCCGACTCTAAGTTTATCTCCTTTCAGAAGAGGTTCTCTGGGCTCAAGAAAAAACTTTTTCCCGTCATTTGAAATACGCCCCAGAAACTTTCCGGAACCTGTTTCACTGTTTTCACCCGCAGGATTGTAGGTTCTCTGGGGAAGAAAATTATAATGGCTCAGCGGTCTTCCAAGAGCTTCGTCAAAAATCTTTACCGCATCTTTCTTTTCCTTTGCAGTCATTGCAAGATCACGTAAATTTTTATATCCCCAGACAGTATAGTAAACATAATGAGGTGTCTTTTTTCTTCCCTCTATTTTCCATGTCTTTACTTCAGGCACTTCCTGCAGAACCTTTACAAGGACATCGAGACCGAGATCCATGCATGAAAAAAAACTTTTTTTCAAATTTCCCTGGGAGTAAAGTCTTCTGCACGGCTGAACACATCTTCCCCTCAGCCCGCTTTTTCCCCCCATAAAACTGCTCCAGTAGCATCTCCCTGAAATTCCGTAACAAAGAGAACCATGGATAAAAACTTCTAGATCAACACCTGATTTTTTATCAGCCATGAGTTTGATCTGGTCGATTGAAAACTCCCGGGGTAAAACCACCCTTGATATATTATTTCTTTTTGCAGTCTTTATTCCTGAAGGAAGGGACAGAGCTGAAAGGGTCGAAAGATGGAGTTCGCATCTTATGCCCACTTCAGAGGCTATTTCTATCATTGCCGGATCATTTATTATCAGAGCGTCCGGTTTCACATAACGCTTTATTCTTACAAGCATTCTCCCGACTTTTGGAATTTCGGAGTCTTTCAGAACAGAATTCATTGCAAGGTAAAGCTTTACATTTTTTCTTCTGGCAAGCTCGGAAAGTTTCGAGAGTTCTTCTATTGAAAAATTATCAGCCTCCATTCTTGCCGAAAAATTTTTTAAGGAACAGTATACTGCATCTGCACCGGCGGCAATTGCCGCAAAAAAAGACTCCATATTTCCGGCCGGAGCGAGTATTTCCGGTTTATGTTCCTGTTTTTTTCTTATCATTTGTTTCCTCACTTGCGGTAAATATTGATTAAGTGTTATAGGCAAACTTTGGATAATAATTAAAGAGAGTCTTTATGGACAGCAAAAAATTTAAAAATAAAAAAGTTTTTAATAAAACAAAAGACGACAATAATAAAAAATATATTAAAAACAAAAGCTTTTCAAAGAAAAACACTTCCAGTGTCTCAAGACTCAAGCCGGGCTCGGATAAAAAGCTCAAAGAAGTTTTCAGTAAAATTGGAGTTCCGGAAAAAACAGAATTCAAAGCAGACAGATTTCAGCAGGAAGCAATAGATTTAGTTCCAAAGGAGGACTGCATTGTAACAGCTCCGACAGGAGCAGGTAAAACCTGGATTGCCGAGGTTGCAATGGAAAAAATTTTCAATTCCGGAGGACGGTCATGGTATGCATCCCCTCTGAAGGCACTTACAAACACCTTATATTCAGCCTTTTCACAGAAATTCGGAGAAAAAAACGTAGGCATCCTGACAGGTGACAGGAAAGAGCTTCCCGATGCTCCGATAATAATCGGAACCACAGAAATTTTAAGAAACCATCTTTATGACGCAATGCACGAAGGAAGAGACATTGACACAGATTATGTCATAATGGATGAAGCCCACTACCTTGGTGATGAGGACAGAGGGGTTGTATGGGAGGAGGTTTTAATCTATCTTCCTGTGAGAATCCCGGTTCTTCTTTTATCTGCAACAATCGAAAATGCTGATCAGATTGCCGGATGGATGGAATCAATAAGAAAAAGAGAGTGCAGAGTAATAAAGGCGAAGAAAAGACCTGTTGATCTCTACCCGCTTTTTCTCCATCCTTCAGGGACTCTCTTCCCTTTTTTTGAGACTGTACATGAAAAAGGAAGGCCTCCGGCAACAAGAATATATAAAAAAGTCAGAAAATATATTTCAAATGTGCACAGACCTCTGCTGTCACACCCGGGGAGAATACCTCCCATAGGGGAAATAATAGGCATACTCGGCAAATACAACCTTCTTCCTTCAATATTTTTCCTGAAATCAAGAGCCGACTGCGACAACTCTGTAGAAATATGCGAAAGAAACGGGCTTAAGACCACAAAGGAACAAAGACAGAAAATAATAGAAAAACTCGATTATCTTGTGGAAAAGCATCCCCACATAAAAAACCATCCGCAGATAAAATATGTTATAAATTCAGGAGTTGCAGCCCATCACAGCGGACATCTCCCTCCGTGGAAGGAAACAGTTGAGGAACTTATGACAGACGGACTTTTAAATGCTGTCTTTGCAACCTCAACCGTTGCTGCAGGAGTAAATTTCCCTGCAAGAAGCGTTGTTCTTTCAAACTCCGACAAATTCAACGGGGTTGAGTTTCTCCCGCTTACCCCTACCGAACTTCATCAGATGACAGGGCGTGCAGGAAGAAGAGGAATGGACAATATAGGCTTTGTTATTTCACTTCCCGGAAAATTCATGGATTTAAAACTTCTTGGCAAACTTTTCTTCCAGAGTCCGGGCCCTGTTTTAAGCAAACTCAAAATAAACTTTTCAATGGTTTTGAACCTTCTTTTATCACATTCACCTTTCCAGATCGAAATTTTAATTGAAAAATCCCTTGCATCCTACCAGATAAAAGAATCGGTTGAATTGAAAAAGGATTTCAGAAAAAGGCTCAACTTTCTGAAAAAAACAGGATATGTTGACACCAATGACAACCTTACATACGACGGAACATGGGCCTCAAAACTTAGAATAGATTATCCTCTGATTGTTGCAGAAGGTTTCAGAAAAGAACTTTTCCCAAAATCTGCGGTTCTTCTGGCAGCTGTTATTTCATGTTTTGTAACAGACCGGGAATACAAAGATGACATCCTTTTTCACAGAAGCATTCCAAAAACTTTGAGAAAGGAATATATAAACATAAAAAAAGAACTTGAATCCTTTTTTTCAGAACTTCACGATAACGGATTCAATGTTCCTGATCTTTACCTTACCCCTGCCGTAATGACTTATCACTGGGCAATGGGGGTTCCATGGGAGGAAGTGAGCAGACTGAGTGAAATCGCCGAAGGAGACCTTGTGAGACTTTTCCTCAGAACTGCTGACAATCTAAGGCATATAAAAAATCTTACTGAAGTATTCCCTGAAGTGGCTTCTGCCGCGGCAGAAGCTCTGGAACTGATATTAAGGGAACCTGTCATAACAGATTAAAACAATAATTTTTGAAAGAACAAGTATTCATGAGTAGAAAAAGAGCTGAAGAAATAAAGAAAAGAAGGACATTTGGAATAATAAGTCATCCTGATGCAGGTAAAACGACCCTTACTGAAAAGCTGCTGCTGTTCGGCGGTGCAATTGAACAGGCAGGTGCAATAAAGGCAAGAAAATCAGAAAGGCATGCCACAAGCGACTGGATGGCAGTTGAACAGCAGAGAGGTATTTCGGTAACTACATCTGTCATGAAATTCAACTACAATGATTATGAGATAAACCTGCTCGATACACCAGGTCATAAGGATTTTTCTGAAGATACATACAGGGTTTTGACAGCCGTTGACTCGGCTCTGATGATAATTGACAGTGCAAACGGTGTTGAACCTCAGACTGAAAAACATATGGAAGTGTGCAGAATGAGAAACACTCCCATAATAACATTCATAAACAAACTAGACCGTTTCGGGCTTGAACCCCTTGATTTACTGACAGAAATAGAAGACAAACTCCAGATTGAATGCACTCCGCTTTCCTGGCCCATCGGGATGGGAAAGGAATTTAAAGGAGTATACAACATTGTAGACAAATCAATTCTTCTTTTTCGTGCAGGACAGGATAAACGACCTGAAGATGTAATTGAAATAGATTCTCTTGATGACAAAAAACTTGATGAAATTTTAGGCTCTCTTGCGGATAAATTAAGAGAAGATGTCGAGCTTATAGAAGGTGCCGCAGATCCCTTTGATCTCGAACTTTTTCTGAACGGAACCCAGACACCTGTATTTTTCGGTTCTGCCCTGAACAACTTCGGAGTCCAGGAAATACTTGATGCTCTTACAGAATATGCTCCCCCTCCCTATCCAAGAGAAACATACACAAGATTTGTAGACCCAATGGAAAAAGATTTTACAGGCTTTGCATTCAAAATACAGGCAAACATGGACCCTCAGCACAGAGACAGAATTGCTTTCATTCGTGTATGCTCAGGTAATTTTACAAAGGGTATGAAGGTATTTCACCACAGAATCGGTAAAGAAATAACCCTGGCCAATGCAATAACATTCATGGCAAGAGAGCGAAGCCATGTGGAAGAAGCCTGGCCTGGCGACATAATAGGTATCCACAATCATGGAACAATAAAAATCGGCGACACTTTTTCTATAAAAGAACCTCTGAAATTCAAAGGTATTCCAAACTTTGCCCCCGAACTTTTCAAAAGGGTTATTCTGAAAAACCCGTTAAAGGCAAAGCAGCTGAACAAAGGGCTGATTCAGCTTTCTGAAGAAGGAGCAATTCAGTTTTTCAAACCGGTCCAGGGAAATGACATAATTCTTGGAGCTGTTGGAGAACTTCAGTTTGATGTTACTATTGCAAGGCTAAAGGATGAATACAGTGTTGATGCAATCTATGAACACATTAATTACTCTGTTGCCAGATGGGTTGAATTTGAAGACCCGAAAGAAGAAAAGGAATTTGAAAGAAAAAATATAAACAATATTGCCATTGATTCAGAAGGATACAAAACTTTTCTTACAACCTCTGAATGGCAGCTCGGCTTTATAAAGGAAAAATGGCCAACGGTTAAGTTTTTAAAAACAAGAGAACACGATTGATACTCAACCGCAGATAAATATCATTCAAAATGATGATCTGCGGCTCTTCAG
>JBFWJK010000019.1:0-30649 GCA_050253255.1 Desulfobacteraceae bacterium
ATTCCTAAAATCTTTTTTTTCTCAATATAAGAACCTATTCTTTTTTCAATTATTTCCTGAAGTTTTAAATCAAGAGTTGTCTTAAATGTTTTTTTTAAAAACAGATCTTTTTTTTCCATAAAATCTGTAAAATGGGGTGCTTTAAAAGGAATATCACTTATTCTGTAATATTTGAGGGGAAGAAAATCTTTGTCTCTGCCAAGAATTGAAACAAGTCTTTTTTTTGCATTTTCAAGTTCTTTCTCACTTTTTTCCAAGGCCGGATATCTTTTTGACGGATTCTGGGGAATAACGGCAAGTGCGCATGCTTCATAAAAATTAAGATCTGAAACAGATTTATGAAAAAAAATTTCCGAAGCTGTTCCAACGCCTTCAATATTTCCGCCGTATGGAGCAAGATTAAAATAAGCCTCTAAAATTTTTTTCTTTGAATAATGCCTTTCAAGCTGAACAGCTCTTAAAATCTGGGTGATTTTGCCCTTTAAAGATCTTGAGTCAATTTCAAAGCGAAGCCTTGCAGCCTGCATGGTTATTGTAGATGCTCCAACCACCCTTTTTTTCAAAATATAAGTATCTGCAAAGGCCCTTAAAATTGAAACAGGATTAAAACCCGGATGATAATAAAAAAACCTGTCCTCATATGCTAAAACAGCTTTTTCAAGATTTTTTGGGATTTTTTCCATATCTGTGAAAAGCCTGTACTTGTCATCATCTGAAAGCGTAAGCCTTAAAAGACTGCCTGATTTATCCTTATATGCCCTTGACCATGTTTTTAAAGGATAAAGTCCCGGGTCAGGAATTAAAATCCAGACCCAGGACAAAATAATTAAAATCAGGATAAAAACTATTATTTTTTTCAAAATAAACCTGAACCTAAGCTGAGCGTTTCATATTTTTTACCTAAGTTGAGCGTTTAATATTTTTAAATTATTAAATTTTTAATGATTTAAGCCTGTTAAATTTAAAAATATGAAACCCTGCGGGCTTTCCAATTTTGCCACATCTACTGCGTTAAATTGTATCACGCATAGCATAAGTATAGCCTGATACAATTTGCCTTGTATATGCGGCAAACTTGAAAATCGCTCAACTCAGGTTTAAATTAACAACTTTTTAATGAATTAAGCTTATTATATTAAAATTTAAAAAATCGCTCAATTCAGGCTGAAATAAATTCAGGGATTCACAGAAATTTTACCCTGTTTTGTTACAGCATTAAGATTTGTATCATACAAAGACTCCGCCTGAATTGAAGGAATTGTGAAATCCCCTTCAAAACCAGCTCTTACCTTGTATTTAAAGGTTTTAATTTCAGGTGATGCATCAAGATAAAAAACTGCCCTGTCTTCTCTTACATCAATATATTCAGCCTTTTTATATCCCGCATTTTTTCTCACACTTTCAAGATCAGGATAAAAACCTCCGGGGAAAAGATCTGTCAAAGCAATATTTTGTTCTGTTTTTCCTGTAAGAGAGCGTACTTTTATCACAGCTTCATAATCTCTACCTCTTTTTGGATTTTCAAGATTATTCCCATCAGAGTCCAGATACTGTCTCAAAACCTCAATTTTACTGCTAAAAGGCTCAACTTCCTCAACATCATCATAACCGTTCCGGGACACAAGATAGTAAAAGGAAGTCTCAGAATTAACCTTAATTGACTTTATTTTGTTTGAAAATTCAAGCTCCATAATTTCAGATGGATCAGGAGTCTGAATTTTATTGATGTTGTCTGAATCTGTAAATTCAATTTCAATTTTGTTTTCAATATCATTTTTATCGAGATTAAATGAAAGAGCAAGAATTGTAAGAGCCGATGAAGTTGTATTGAAATCACCGCTGTACAAAGGATCTAAAAGCTTATCCAGACCTGATTTAAATGCTTTTTCAAAATGAGATGGAAAATGTTTTCCCAGAATATAAATATACAAAGGATAAACATTATTTGAATTAAACCAGTAATCATCCTGATCTTCATATTTTTCGGGATCAAAGCTTTCAATTTTTCTGTCGGCCTGATAATCGCTTCTTAAAAGCTTGTATGACGCTGCCGCAAAAACAGAAACAATATCGTTTTTAATTTTATCTTTATCATAATTATCTTCCATGTCCTGAAGATGATTTGCCGTTCTTTTTCCAAGTCTTGTCAAAAGATAGACACTGTAGCTTTTAATACGTTTGTCAAAAATTTCATCCGAAACTGAAGATGCCTTGTCTTCAAGCCAGGATATGCTTCTTTGAAGAATTGTTTCAGGAATATCAAAACCGCTTTCTTTTGCTTCAATAAGAAAATGAATTGAATAAATTGATGCAAAATCATGAGCTCCGCCTCCCGGCCACAAAGAAAATCCCCCGTCTGATGTCTGTCTCTGCCTTAAAGCCTTAACTGCACCTGAAACATTATCAGCCGCTTTTATATCAAGTCCTGCCTTTGAAAAAATCAATGCAGGAAAAGCCTTGCTCACAAGCTGTTCTGTACATTCATGGGGAAACTTGTCAAGCCAGGTATAGAGCCCTTTTACAAAAATAAGGGGAGATCTTGAAACAAGAATTTTCTGATCTGAAAACTCATTTAAAAGACTTCTCTTAAGTTTGATATTTTCATTTCCTGAACCTGAAAAGCCTGAAATCAGTGTTGATTTATATGGAACAAAGGGCCTTATACTCAAAGACGATGAAGTTTTTGAGCTGATATTTCCAGATATTGCATAAAATTTCAAATCTGCATTTCCAGGCTTGTTTTTTGCCTGAACAGTGAATTCAATTGTTTTTTCACTGTTTTCATCAATATTTACTGTTTTTGATTTTTCTCCAATAACACTGAGCTTTTCATCAGCTTCCATTTTAACGGTAACCGGATAATTTTCCCCGGAATTTTCAACAAGATTTGAAACATTTAAAGTAACCCTGAAACTGTCATTAAAAGTAACAGCAAGCGGAACAGTCGGAGAAATAACAAATGGAGCTCTTACAAGAACAGATTCCTTTGAAAATCCCATAGAAGAATTATCTGCACTTACAGCCATTATTTTAACATTTCCGTTAAAAGTGTCCGGAACCTTCCATTTTACAGATTTTTTTTCTTTATCGGAGTCTAAAATCCCAAACCATTTTACAGCAGGCTCGTTTATTGTTCTTGTAAAGGGATTTAAATTTGCTGCAAGAAGCTTTGCAGATTCAGCAAACCTTTGTCCTCCGCCTATTCCAAGCCTTTTTTTGATTATGCGAAATTCCGGAATAACAAGGTCTGCAATCTGTGAAGTTTCAACCTCAAGAGCTCTTTTTTTCAGGAAATGGTTTAAAGGATTTGGGTAATTATAATCACCTGCCTGTAAAATCCCTTCATCTGCTGCAAAAAGAGCTGTTTTTGACTTTTTTTCTGTTGAATAAAAAATTTCAATTTCATCGCCTGGCTTTACTTTTTCCATAACTTCAATCTTTGGCTCTAAAACCCTTTTTGACCTGTCTATTGAAAACGATTTTACAAAATAGGTTACAGGGGATTCAAAAATTGAAGGATCATCAAAAGCCCTTGCCATTGAAACTGAAAAATAGGCGTTTCCCTCAAGATTTAAGGGAAGTTTTATTGTTTCTGTTGTCTTCGAACTCTCGGCCTTAAACCATTTCCAGGCATAAACCTTGTCTGACTCAATTGTAATAAGACCAAATCCTTTATATGGAGTTGTAATTTCAGCTTCTATTATTTCGCCCGGCTTAAAATCATTTTTAGAAAGCCTTAAATCCATTCCTGCAGTTTTTTCAATTCTTCCCGATTCATTGGATGCATCTGCTACAAAATATTCGATTCTTGATAAAAGTTTTTCATTTTCAAAAACTTCATAAACATAATCTCCGCCTTCCCCGGTAAAAAGACTAAGGCTTGAGCCTGTTTCCAGAACGGAAAACTCTTCTTCACTTACTGTTTCTTCTTTATCAACAATCTTATATTCGTATGTTTTATCAGGCTTTTGAACAAGGGCTGAAACCTTATTTATTTTTTTGAATTTTAAAAGAAGATTTTCTTTGGCAATTTTTTCAAGATTATTATTTACTGCAATAAAATCTATTTTATTTTCAGAGTCTTTTCTCAGATACGAAAGATTTGAAGAGGTTTTGTACCCTATGAGATAATCCATGGGACAAACCAGAGCCCTGTTTGAAGCGCTTACACTTTTGGCATCTCCTTTTTCAAAACCTTTTACATCAAATAAAAGCCTGTATGTTCCCTTTTCAATGGAATCAAAATCAAGATGAAACAAAGCTTTTCCCTCAACATCTGTATTTTTTGAACCAAGACTTCTTGATATTGTTTTTAAGACCCTGTCTTTTGAATAAAAAGGATCTGTAAATGAGAAATCTTTATATTTTTCAAAATAAAAATTTGAGGGGACAAGTTTTAAATCAGCAGTTACCCTGTTGTTCTGTGCTGGTGTTCCAAAAAGGTTTGAAAGGCTTACTTCAGCCTTTAAATCTTTTGGATCAAGCCACCCTTTGTCTGACTTTGAAAGTTTTGAAGAAATTTTGAGCCTGTCCGGTTCAAATGTTTCAATCTTAACTGTTTCCGAACCAAGGCTTGACTGTCTGTAGCCTTTGTCAGAAACAAGATAAAGATCAATATTCCACGTTCCTGTAGGATCTGAAAGTTCTGTTTTATATGAAATATCAAAAAACCCGGAACTTGAAACCTTTGTCCTTTTTTTAAGTCTTTCATTTCCCCTTGAGTCGTAAATACTGTATTCAACAGGAATTCCCTCAGGTATTTCAAAGCCTTTGTGTCTTACAATTGTTCCGATATTAAATTTTTCTCCGGGTCTGTAAATTCCCCTGTCTGAAAAAAGATAGGCATTGATTCTTTCAGGATTTGCATATCTGCTTCTTTCCCCTCCAGTATCAAATGAGGAAAGATTGAGCTTTCTCTCATAATTTTCCATGTCAATGAAGGATATATCGTTTCCTGACTTTGCTGTTATAGCAACTGGGAATTTTTCATTTTTAAAATCATTCAGAGATTTTATAAAAACATGACCGTCTTTATCAGTATATGAATCAAGGACTGAAACTCCGTTTTTCCCAAGAACTGAAATCAAAGCTCCGTCCACCGGAGATTCTTTTGAAAGAGAATGAACAAAAATATCTCTTGAGTCATCAAAATTCTTTTTAATCATGATAAGAAGGTCTGTTAAAAGAATGCATCTCCTGTCTTTTATATTGTAATAATCATATCTTTTTCTGGAGGGATCATAGCTTTTGGCTTCGATAAAGAAAAATCCCGGTTTTTTACCGTTCTGGTTTAAAAATTCAGACAGGTTAAGGCTTGCATATGTTGCAAATTTAGGATGCTTTGGGTTTAATGGAATTATTTTTTCAAATTTCTCCGCAATATTTTCTTCATTAAAATAATAATTTGAAAAATCGAGCCTTGAAATATTTCCGCCTGCCTGGGTGACAAGGTGCTGAACCTGATTTTCAAGAAGTCTGTATACTTCCACTTTGAGCCCGTTTATACCTCTTGTCTTAAAGGAAACAGTCTTGTCTCCGGAAAGAGAAAGCACCCCCCCTTCGCCAATAATTTCAAGCTCTTTTGGGTATGCCGGTGTTCTTAATACATCATTGAATCCGTTTACAAGGTAATAACCTGAATCTGATTTAAGACCTTTTTCAACTGAAAGATAAATATCTCTGTTTTCAGGCAGATCAAGCTTTATTCCAAAAGACCCGGAAGACTCCCTTTCATTTGGAGCAAAACCGAAATTGACTTTTTGAGCTGTTTCAAGAACCGAATCCGATATTTCTGACGGAGAATTCCATCTCTTATTGTTTGATTTTTTGGGAAGAAGCCAGATATCTACTTTATCTTCAAGCTCTTTTTGCAAGACGTCACCCGTAAACATCAGAACAATTGTCTGGACAGGCTCATTTTCCTCATTTTTTACAATCTGAGAGTTTATATTTTCAACTTTAAAAAAATTTTCCATGGAAGGAACTGCAATTCTTGATTTAAGACTGTCTTGAATTGCAGCTTCTCCATGGGAAGTTTTTATTCCCTTATCAATTGAAAGATCAAGGTATTGGGTCTGTTCCTTAATTTCCAGGGGTGCTGAGTGAATAAAAAGAGTCTTGGCTTTTTCATCAAATTCAAGTTCATAATCAAATGGATTGTTGTTGATTTCAAGTTTTATATTTTTCTTTAAATCAGAATCTTTAAAAACCGGATAGTTGAATGAAACTGCAAAAATTCCTCTATGAATTTTTTTATCCCGGGGGTCTGTGTAAAATCTTGAGGAAGATATCTCAGCTTTAAATTCAGGAGTTTTAAATTTGACAGAATAGTCTTTTATCAGAACATTTTTTGAAAAAATATTTTTTTCAAAACTTATTTTATATTCAGTATCTGCCTTCCAGTTTTCTTCAGGATTAAATACAATAAGTTTGTCGTCTTTAAATTCAAAAAAACCTTTTATTAAAGGACTTATATTTATTCCCGATTCAATTTTTCTGCCTGAAAGGTTAATATCTGCAACAGAGCTGTACCTTGTTTCCCCTTCCTTTAAAAATGCAATTTCAAGTTTATCAGGTTTTTCGGTCATATTTATGTCCGGCGGAAAAAGCTTAGGGAAAAGGTAGTCTGATTTTTTCTGAGTAAAATAAACACAGCCGGCCAGAGTCGCTGCAAAAAAAAGAGTGAAAACAAAAACCGCACCCTTGAAATATTTCGGCTTTTCCGACTTTAATCGTTTTAATGAATAAAACCAGGGCGGTGGTGTCCAGCCGGGTTTTCCTATTAAATAAGCTGTAATCCCCAGGATAAATCCAAATATTTTTTTCATGATTATTCACCTTAGTTTTTAAAGACATGTAAGCTGCAGACTTAAATCAACTCTGAAGAAAAATTTAATTTTCAGACCAACCTAAAAATATTTAAACCACTTCCATTTAATTATCAAGGTGAAGATATAAGAGCCGTTAAACTTCAAAGGCACTCCTGTGAGTGCCTTTGAAAATCATACTTTTACGGACCAGTTATTTCCAGTCTTCAAAATCATCGTCATCGTCAAAAGGAATAACCTTGTCTGGAGATATTTCATGCCCCTTTGCAGAGCTTTTACTTATATTTGCAGGCGATTTTGTTTTATGCCCCACTTTTTTTGCTCCGGAAGTGCCGCTCTTTTTAATTGTTTTTGAGTATGAATGGCTGGTCTGCATTTCATAGCTTCCTGTAACAAGCTTTGAAAGCTCTGCAACTATTGATCTCATCTGCTCTGCCTGAGCGCTCATTTCCTCTGAAGCAGAAGCTGATTCTTCGGCATTTGCAGCATTTGTCTGAGTTACCTTGTCCATTTGAGATACCGCCATATTTATCTGTTCAATACCCTTGGACTGCTCATTTGAAGCTGCTGCAATTTCTGCAATTATACCCGCAACCTTTTCATTGCTTTCCTTAACTTTACTGAATGCCGAATTTGTGGCTTCAGTAATATCTGCCCCTTCTTTTACTTTCTTCACTGTTCCTTCAATAAGAGCTGAGGTATTTTTTGCAGCTTCGGCTGCTCTCATTGCAAGATTTCTCACTTCATCCGCAACAACAGCAAACCCTGCGCCTGCTTCTCCTGCTCTTGCAGCCTCTACTGCTGCGTTCAGTGCAAGAAGATTTGTCTGAAAGGCTATTTCATCTATTGTTTTTATTATTTTTGAAGTTTCCTCGCTTGCTGAAGAAATCTGGGCCATTGATCTGCTCAGGCTTTCCATTGAAGAATTTGCTTCAACAACAACTTTTCCTGCTTCTTTCATCAGGCTGTCCGCTTCAACTGCATTGTCAGCATTTTGTTTGGTCTGACTTGCCATTTCTTCAAGAGAAGAAGAGGTTTCTTCAATTGAAGCTGCCTGTTCCGATGCTCCCTCCGCTAGAGTCTGACTTGCAGTTGAAACCTGTCCTGCTGCAGATGCAACCTGTTCAGATCCGTCACTCAGACCTTCAATTATTCTTGTTACCGGCTTGGTTATGCTTCTTGTGATAACATAAGCGGCAAAAACACCTGCAATAATTGCAAAAATAAGCCCTGAAATCATAACACTCACTGACCCGGCAAGAGATGATGCAGCTGAAGTTGAAATTCTTTCAGCACCTTCCAATGCGGCATCAGAAGTTTCTGCACATACATCAATAAGCCTTCGGCCGGCATTTGTTCTGTTATCATTTAATTTTTCAAGCTTTGCCCAGTTCTCATCAAGTTTACTGAGGTTTGACTTATAATCAAAAAGCAGTTTCTCAGCTTTTTCAAATCTTTCAATATCTTTTGCATCCGATGAAACACTTTTCAGACCGGAAATATTTTTTTCAATTGATGCCAGACTTTTTATTGCTTCCTGCAGATAAGACTCATCTCTGAAAACCTGGAACTGATAAACCTGAATTCTTATTGAATTAAATGAATCTATAACATTGTTTGCCTTATTCATTTTATCAATTCTTGAGCCGACAATCTCTGCAAACTTATCTTTAACACCGGAATTATCATTGATTTCTTCATTTACTTTTTTTGACTGTGTCTCCAGATAAAGACCGCAAATGTTCAAAATTTCATCGCCAAGGCCAGCAAGCACAGTTCTTAATTTACTTATTTCAATGTCAGTTTCTCTTGTCTGTTCAAAAAGTCCATTGTAATCATTGAGTGAAGATCTTGCTTCTTCAAGCTGCTTTTTCAGAGCTTTTAATGAAGTAGCCTTTTTTTCAAGCTCTTCACCCTTTACAATAACACGCTCAATTTCTTTCATTTCCTTCAGAGATTCATCATAAAACTCCTGTTCTCCTGTAAAAGCATAACCTCTTGCGGCATACATAAGCCGGTTTGCACCTCCTCGAAGCTCAGTTGCAACTATTACTTCAGGCACATATTCTTCTGCAAGCACAATGCTTTCATTTTTTACTTTCTGCATATTATAAACAGCTATAGCCCCAAGAAGAACTGCGATTGCAATAAGAACCCCGAATCCAAAAGCTATTTTCATTCCAAGTCTCATGTTTTTAAACATAAACAAAACCTCCGTTTTTTGATATTTCAATTGAAATAAAACCCGTTATTCCCTGCCTTAAAAATCATCTTCATCCAAAGAAGCTGTTTTCCTGCCCGCCGCTTCCAGCCCGTAAGTCCTCCTATCTGAAGAATATCCGGATGATTGCGGAGAATTCAGCCTCCTGCTTACTGTTTTTATTTTTCCTGAAGACAAATCCTTTACCGCCTCTGAATGGCCGCTTACAAGACCTGTCAGTTCATCCACAATAGATTTCATCTGTTCAGCCTGGGCACTCAGCTCTTCTGAAGCTGATGCAGACTCCTCGGCATTTGCAGCATTTGACTGAGTGACCTTGTCCATCTGTGACACTGCAATATTTATCTGATCAATACCTTTTGACTGTTCGTTGGAAGCTGCTGCAATCTCTGCAATAAGCTCAGCAACTTTGGAAGCGCTTTCACTGACCTTTGAAAAAGATTTATTAGTAAGATCTGTTATATCGGCCCCTTCCTTTATTTTCCGTACTGTTCCTTCAATAAGAGCTGAGGTGTTTTTTGCAGCTTCAGCTGCTCTCATTGCAAGGTTTCTTACTTCATCGGCCACAACCGCAAATCCGGCTCCGGCCTCTCCCGCCCTTGCAGCTTCTACTGCAGCATTCAATGCAAGAAGGTTGGTCTGAAAAGCGATTTCATCTATTGTTTTTATTATTTTTGAAGTTTCTTCACTTGCCGAATTTACTTCAGTCATTGCAAGCCTTAACTTTTCCATTGCAAAATTTGCTTCTGAGACAACTTTGCCGGCTTCCTTCATCAGACTGTCAGCTTCCATGGCATTATCTGCGTTCTGCTTGGTCTGACTGGACATTTCTTCAAGAGAAGATGATGTCTCCTCAATGGAAGCGGCCTGTTCCGATGCTCCTTCAGCAAGAGTCTGGCTTGCTGTTGAAACCTGGTTTGCAGCAGAAGCAACTTCTTCTGAACCAGCCCTTAAACCTGAAATAATCCTGTTTACAGGTTTTGTTATTCCTCCTGTAATTACAAAAGCAAGAAAAACACCTGCAAGAACTGAAAAACAGGCACCTGCAGCAACAAAGAAATTGGCCCTTTTTGAAACAGAAACCATTTTCTCCTTCTGCCCTGCTCTTAATTCCATGGCTGAATTTAAAAAACTCTGAGCGTTCAAAACCATGGCCCGGGCCATCTTAGCCTGCTCTTCATGAATTTTTACCCACTTTTTAAGAGCCGACTCATAACTTGCAGCCGATTTTTTTAAAATTCTTACTAGCTCTTTGTCAGACTCAACTTCCAGATTTGTCAGAAGTTCATCTGACAGTTTATAAATTTCAGTCATAATTTTATCATTCGCTGATAAATATTTCTGATCAGGCTGAAGCATGTAGTTTTTTTCATTTCTTCTCAGTTCAAGAGAAAAAATTATAAGGTCTTTTGATAATTCAGCATTTTTCTCTCTTTTTTCAAAAACCTCCTGGGATATTTTTTCCATATCCTCAAAATAACTTATCATTTTACTTAAAATCGGAGATGTCTTCCTGCCAAATATTAAAACTGAATTGTCATTGCCGCTTTGTCTTGTTTTTTCAATTTCAACTGCAGATTCATGAAGGAGAAGATGATCTTCCTTCATTTCATTTACAATGCGTTCCAGTTTTTCGCCTCCGACCTCTATCTGTTTTTTAAAATCCGTGCTGGCGATCCACTTTCCAAAGGCGCATAAATTACCGTTTTTCTGCACAGAAAGAGTTTTTTCATTTTTTCTGATTAAAAATTCTCTGACTCCCGATGCCCATTCAAGGTGATCTTTGAGATATTTGGAAAGATTTTTTGAAAGCAAAAGTGCAGTCCCTGCTTTTTCTGACTGAATTTTTTCTATTTTTCTGCATTCTTCCTGAAAAAGCCTTGCGCTTTTAATCATATTGTCTTCTTCTTTTTTCTGCTCATAGGATTTTTCCACCCAGAGATTAAAGTTTGTCTCATATTCTTTTTTTGAATCGGATAAACTCACCAGAAGTTTGCGGTCAGCAGGGTCTTCAAGTTTTTTTAAAGTCAGATCAGCCTGGCTTTCAATTTCTGCCATAATGGCATTCATTGCCTTTACAAAAGCATCGTCTCTTTTAATCATGAAATCCTTTTCGTTTACCCTTGCCTCAAGGGCATATTTTGTAAGCCTGTTTGCATCGTCAGCTTTATCAACAATTGTTTTTACACTCTGCATTCCCCAGAATGAAACAATCCCAAGAACTGCTGATAAAAAAATCACAATGCCGAAACCTAAAAAAATTTTTGTTCCAAGCTTCATTTTAGCAAACATGTTGTCTCCAGATATTTATGATTGTTTTAGAATTTCTTTCAGGACAAGGCCCAGAGTTTCTCTGTCCACAGGCTTGTTAAGAATTTTTCTTACTCCAGGCGGAGGCTTTTCTTCAGTCAGTTTTTCACTGAATCCGGTTGAAAGAATAACCGGAATTTCAGGCCTTATTAAAAGTATCATTTCTGCAAGCCTGTCCCCCCTGATTTTGGGCATAGTCATATCTGATATTACTGCATCAAATTTTTGGGGATTTTCAATAAAAGCATTAAAGGCTTCTTCACTGTCGGTAAAAACAGAAACTTCATACCCCATTCGGGAAATCATTTTTGAAGCAATTTTTGCTATATTTTCATCATCATCAACAAAAAGAATACTCCCATCGCCGGAAAGGTTACGCTTTCCCCTGCCCGCCGGCGAGTAACTCACTGCAGATGAAGCAGCCGGAAGAAAAATTTCAAACAGAGTTCCCTTTCCCACCTCACTGTCAACCCTTATAAAACCTCCCATTTTTTTTACAATTCCGTAAACAATTGAAAGGCCTATCCCGCTGCCTCCGGAGTCTTCCCTGGTTGTGAAAAAAGGCTGAAAAATTTTTTCAATATGCTCTTCTTTTATTCCTGAACCTGTATCCCTTATGTAAATTTTTACAAAATCATCATGCCCAGGGCCTGATTCAAACTCAGAAATTTCTTTTTCCCCTGCCTCATCAAGCCCGATTATTATTTCTCCCCCTTTTTCGTTCATTGCCTTTGCAGAGTTTGAAGCGAGATTCATAATCAGCTGATGAATTTTAGCCTTGCTTGTACAGACAGGTTTCAAATCTTTTGAAATATCTTCTCTGATTGAAATAGTTGACGGAATTGTTGATTTTAAAAAAACAATCACCTCTCTTAAAAGAGGTGCTATGTCCACAGTATGGGACTCTTCATCCTTTGCTCTTGAAAAGCTTAAAATCTGTTCTGTTATATTGCCTGCTCTTTCAGATGCGCTCAGGATTTCCTTTATATATTTACATGTGTCAGACCCATTGTCTACGCAATCAAGTGCAAGCTCTCCATAGCCTGTTATTACATGGAGAATATTGTTGAAGTCATGGGCAATCCCACCCGCAAAATTTCCAATAGCCTCCATTCTTGCTGATCTTTCAAGACTTTTTTCTATCTGTTTTTTTTCTGTTATGTCCTTTATGCTTATCAGATAGCCGAGATTACTGCCGTATCCGTATTTTGCAACACTGAAAAAACCGTTTTTCCTTTTTGGAGAGTCTATTGCAACTTCTGTTTCTTCTATTGTTTCAGGGATAAAAAACTCTGAAATATTTTTCTCTTTGTGAAAGAAAAAACCTTTTACATTCAAAAGACTGAGCAAAGAAGATTCTTCTTCATCTTCATCAATAGAAAATATTTTCTTGAATGTCTGATTGGAATATTTGACATTTGAATCTTCATCACAGATAAGAATTCCGTCCGGAGATTTTTCAAACAAAAGCTCCAGAGCCTTTTCAAAATCATTTTCACTTTTTTTTGCTTTTGATTTTTCAACCGCTTTTTCTACATATTCAAGCAAAACATCTTTTGTAACAGGTTTTACAAGGTATGCATGAAAATTCATTTCAAGGGTCTTTGCAGCAGATTCAAAGGTTGGGTAAGCAGAAACAAGTATAATTTCACAGAAAGGAAAAAGAGATTTTATTTTCTTGGAAATCTCAATTCCGTTTTCCCCGGCTGAAAGAATTCTGTCCACTACAGCGGCGTTTATTTCTCCGGAATTTACAATTTTCTTTGCCTCTTCCAGAGAAGATGCTGAAAAAGCATTATAACCTTTTGATTTTAATATTTTTTCAAAAGAAAACCTTATACTCTCTTCATCATCAATTATCAGAACTGAGTTCATTTTTACTCCGGGAAATTTTTTGATTATAATCCAGAACAGACTTATTTACTTATATATTCAAAAAATATGCCGAAATAAAAAACGCTTATAAACAAAGCTTTTGCAGGATACAAAAAAGTGTAACTTGACAGATGTGTAACATTACACTTGTGTCACATCCATACCGAGCTGCTCAAGTTTTCTGTAAAGAGTCTGTCTGCTGATATTTAGAAGCCTTGCCGCTTTTGCCTTGTTGTACCCTGTTTTTTCAAGAGCTCTCAGGATTTCTGTTGTCTCATCAGAAAAACCTTCCAGTTTGTTTTTATCAATACTTTTTACTTCAGCGGGAAGGTGCTCAGGTAAAATTTCAGTTCCGCTGCACATTATAAAAGCATGTTCGAGACAATGTTCAAACTCTCTGATATTTCCCGGCCATTGATAGCAGGAAAGAATATCTAAAACCTTAAAAGAAAGTGAGTTAATATTTTTGTTCATTTTTTTATTGAACCTGCTTTTAAAATACTCAAACAAAAGCGGAATATCATCTGTTCTTTTACGAAGAGGAGGCATTTCAATATTTATAACATTGAGTCTGTAGTAAAGATCTTTTCTAAACCTGTTTTTATTTAAAACCGCAGGAAGATTTTTGTTTGTTGCAGCCACAATTCGAACGTCAACCTTTATTGTTTCATTGCTTCCTACAGGCTCAAATTCCTTATCCTGAAGAAACCTTAAAAGCTTGACCTGAATTTCTTCAGGCAAATCTCCAATTTCATCAAGAAAAAGGGTTCCCTTGTCAGCTAAAAGAAACTTGCCTTTCTTATCTTTCAGCGCGCCTGTAAATGCACCCTTTACATGTCCGAAAAGTTCACTTTCAAGAAGATTAAAGGAAATTGCAGAACAGTTTATTGCGACAAACGGATTAGAAGACCTTCCCCCCTGGTAATGCAGAGCCCTTGCAGCAAGCTCTTTTCCTGTACCGGTTTCTCCGGTTATAAGAACTGCAGTATCAAGATCTTTCAATGTTTCAATAAGCTCAAACACCTTTTTCACAGGCAGACTTTTTCCAACCATAAGATTTGAATTTTTTTTTCTGAGCTCACTTTCAAGTCTTGAAACCTTTGTGATATCACGTATTACAAGAAGTCCGCCCTTGTTGTTTTTCAGGGGAACCCCGGAAACAAGGACAACCTGCCCCGGAGATCCGCTTTTATTGCAGACTATTTTTTTCTCCAGAATTTCAACATTTTCGCAAACAGCCTTTTGAATTATTTCAAAGCATTCCCCAGAACATGATGAAAATGCTTTGCCAAACATTTTTCCCTTTATTTTATGGGATCCCAGACCGCAGACTGTTTCAACAGAAGCATTTGACTCAGTAATATATAAATTTTCATCAACAGTTATAATTCCGTCCTTTACTGTCTTGAACACAGCTTCAAGATTCTGACGGTAAACATCTTTTTCTCTTTCAATACTTAAATTCAAATCTGAAATAAATTTATGATTAAGGGCGCATCTTGCTGTATTTAAAAGAGTTTCTTTCTTGACCGGTTTCGCAAGAAAATCGAAAGCTCCGAATTTGAACAGAGAAGACGCAACATCAAGATCTGGATTTCCAGTAATCATAACAACTGGGATATTCAGTCCCATATTCTTTATATGGTAAAGAATCTCACTTCCATTTTTATCTTCAAGTACCTGATCTGCAATTACCAGATCAAAATTTTTTCTGGAAATTTTATCTTTTGCCTCTTTAAAACTCATTGCACAGCTTACATCGTAACCTTCTTTCTTAAGGAATTTTTCAAATGTAAAGCACAGGCTTTCCTCATCATCAACAACTAGAATTTTTTTCATACAAAATCTCTCCTGTCCTGAAATTCATCAATCTCAGGGAACTCAATCTCAACCCTTGTATACTCTCTGAAAACAGATTTGATTTCAATGTTTCCAAAATGCCTTTCAATTATCGAGGAACTTAAGCTCAAACCGAGTCCTGTCCCTTTTCCTTTCGGTTTTGTGGTGAAAAAAGGAGATTTGATCTTACCCATTATTTCAGGTTGAATACCAGTTCCTGAGTCAAAAAATTCAATTTTAACAAAGTTCCTGGTTCCTTTTTTAAATTGCTTTCCCGTTATTTTTAAAATTTTTTCTTTTGAAGGAGAAGGATACTTTTCATTAAGAGCATAACGCGAATTCAAAAAAATATTGAAAAAAACCTGCTCAAGCTCTCTGGCTTTCCCTTTTATTCTGCAAAGATTTTGCGGGAAGTCGTTGATAAGAGTTATCCCGTCTTTTTTTATCTGAACTTCAGCAAGAAAAAGTGTTTCCTTTAAAACATCATAAAGGTCAAGACTTGCAAAGCTTTCTCTGTGACTTCCGGAAAAATTTAAAAGAGCTCCTGCAATTTTTGAAATTCTCTCTCCTTCCCTTATAATTCTTAGAGGAATTTCTTTATCTCTGCCTTCAAGTTCAAATTCATCGCTTAAAATCTGAGCATAATTAATGATACCATTGATTGGATTGTTGATTTCATGGGCAACTCCTGCTGCAAGCTCTCCTGTCTGGGCAAGCTGTCCTGCTCGGATTGCCTCCTGCTGATAAACTTTTCTCTCTGTTATGTCAAAGACAGTTGACAAGAGGCTTGTTTTTCCGTCAAGAAGAATAATATCCCCGGAATAAAGACCGTAAAATCTTTCACCTTTTTTATTGAAAAACTCAATTTCGAAATCTTTGATTTTACCTTTTTCGTTTATTGCTGAATAAAGTCTGTCTCTTGTTTCCTTTGTTATAATACCAATCTCAGAACCTTTAAACCCGATCAGTTCATCTTTTGAATACCCTGTTGCTCTTAAAAAAGAAGGATTTACATCTATATATTCTCCTGATTTCATATCGCTTATGGATATAAGTGCTGAACCGAGCATAAAAATTTTTGAAAATTTCTCTTCGGAAACCTTAAGATCAGACAGCGCCTTGTACTCTTTTGTTATATCCTTTGCAAACCCTTCAATATATTTTTCATTATCGCCCTGTGTTACAGATGCACTCATTTTAATCCACACATATCTGTTGTCAGCAGTTTTCCCCTTGTAAACAAAATTTTCTACTTTTTTATTAATTTCAAGGAGTTTAATAAATTCCTTTCTTCTATCAGGATCGACATATAAATCTTTTGAAAGCTCAGCATATTTTTCAAGTGTTTCTTCCACACTTTCACACCCGAGTATTTTTGCCATTGCAGGGTTAATGTTAAGCGGTCTGCCGTCTATAGTTGTTCTGAAAATTCCTACAGGAGAATTATTAAAAATCTCTCTGTATTCTTTTTCTCTTTTTCCAAGAACAGCTTTTTGTTCTTTTATTTTTTCCTCAGCAATTTTCTGTTCTGTAACATCGTCATAAACAGCAACAATATTTTTATTTTCAAGCCTGTATACATAGTTTTCACGCCATCCTGATATTCTTGAATCCAAATAGAAAATAACCGGAAATCTCCGGGGAACTCCTGTGCTGTATACTTTTAAAAAACAGTCAAAAAGCCCGGTCGGAACAACTCCTGGAAAAACTTTTTTTACACCCTTTCCAAGTACAGATTCTTTTTCAACTTTTTCAAGAGTCTGAGCAGCTGTGTTAAAATCTATTATTATAAAATCTTTTTCATTCTCGTCATACTCATACACGGCAACTCCGCTTTTCATATTCTCTACCAGCTGAGTAAGGGAATCTTTTTTTTCTTCAGATTCCTTTTGTGCCTTTTTTAAAGAAGTAATATCGTCAATCAATACCAGAACAAGTTTATTTAGAGAATAGTTTAAAGGAGTTGTTGAGACAAGAACGTTTTTTACATCGTTTTCTGACTCCAGAACACCCTCCATCTGCGAACAGGGTTTATTTGTCTCAAGGGTTTTTTTAACAGCCTTGTTTATGACACAGTCTGTGCAGTATCTGCCTAAACCGCACCCAGAATCATCTTCAAATCTGTGACTGCAGCAGAGCAGCTCTCCCAGGGCAAGATTTTTAGCCCTGTCCTCTTTAATTTTATAAATTTTTTCTGCATAAGAATTTATTTTTACAATATTTCTGTTTCTGTCTGCAACGGCCATTACCATAGGGATATTTTCATAAATGGCCTGGAGCTCTCGTGAATATTCTATTATTTCATTTAAATGAGCATTTCTTTCTTTTGCAGCATCAGGGTTTCTTATTCCCTGGCTAATATCAATTCCGATTTTAACCAGAAAATCAAACTCGTAAAAACTGTTTGGGTCAATAACCTGCCTGTCTATTCTCACACAAAGATAACCATACCTCTTAACGTGCAGCTTAAGCTCAGTCCATACGCAGAATGAATCATATTCAGCGAAAAAGCAGGATTTACACCCATTGTCAGGAGGAGCTGCCAGGAAATATGAATTTTCAAATTTATTATTTAAAAGACATGGAGGCAGAACACCTTTTCCAAACTCTTTTTCTAAAGTTTCAGGATCTTTCATTTCTCCAGAGAATGAAAAACCGGTACAGGAATTTCCGTCTTTTGCTCTGATTATCAAAGCCTGCTTATAAAGACCTGAATTTACAAGCTCAGAACAAATGGAATCGAGTATATTTTTTTCAACTGAAGAGCTTGAAAATATTTCATTGAGTCTGGTTAAAAGCCATAGGATTTTTTTTATTCTTTTCTCTTTTTTCTTCAATATTCTGCCCTTAATATTTGGCTGGCAAGCCAGAGATAAGAATTTTTCTTTAATTTCAATTTAAGCCTTTATGGATACCAACGGTCAAAACTGATTACATTCTCAGAAGAAACTTAAAACACAGAGTTTTAATCAAAAACATTACCTGATCATTTCTTCAATCTTTGCTGCAAGTTCTTTCATAGATCTTGCCCTGGCCTTCATTTCATTGGAAGCAGCGGCTGATTCTTCAGCAGCAGAAGCGTTTTGCTGAGTCACTTTATCCATTTGTGAAACCGCAATATTTATCTGTTCTATTCCCTCTGCCTGTTCCTTTGAAGCTCCGGCAATTTCATTTACAAGCTTTGCAATGTTAAGAGAACTTTCAAGCACAGAATTGAAATCTTTACCTGTTTCCTTGACAAGTCTGACACCTGTCTGAATTTTTACACCTGACTCTTCAATCAGTTTGGATGTATTTTTTGCAGCCTCCGAAGCCCTTGCAGCCAGATTTCTGACTTCATTTGCAACTACGGAAAAACCTGCTCCCGCTTCTCCGGCCCTTGCAGCCTCTACAGCGGCATTAAGAGCAAGCAGGTTTGTCTGAAAAGCTATTTCATCTATGCTTTTCACAATTTCAGAAGTCCTGGAACCTGACTCAAAAATATCTTCCATGTTTCTTTCCATGTTTTTCATTGATCTGGCCGCTTTTTCAAATATATGCTTTGTATCATTTACAATCTTGTCAGCTTCATCCGAATTTTCAGAATTTCTTTTTGTCATGGAAGACATTTCTTCAAGAGATGACGAAGTTTCCTCGATCGATGCGGCCTGTTCCGAAGCACCTTCAGCCAGATGTGTGGAAGAATCGGACACTTCATTTGATGATGAAAGCACCTGTTCGGCATTTTCACTCATTTCAAAAACATGTTTTTTTATGGGAGTAATTATTGTTTTATTTATGAAAAAAATAAGAAAACATAAAAGGAAAGAAAAAAAGATAAAAAATACTGAAAAAATAAAGGTTATGAACTTCTGCTCCTTTTTTATGCTTCCCACAAGCTTATCTGTTTTTATACCAAGAATATATTTACCTGTCTTTGAGCCGGAAAAATCATCAAAAGCTCCTGAGACAACAAGATAATCATCGTCAAAATGCAGATTTTCAGAATCTGATTTCTCAATGGAAAGTTTTTTTACTTTATTTAAAAAATCAATATTATAGTCATTCTGGCTCAGGACAAAACTGTTTATTTTTTCGTTTGAAGAAAAAGACTTTGCTGTTTCAAGACCTTCTGAATCCATAAAGTAGAGAAAATAAATATCTTTTTTTTCAAGAGTTCTTTTTACTGAATTAAGCCCTCCTTCAAAATTTATTATCCCAATGATTTCATTTTTGTCAGATACAGGAAACAGCCCTTTCAATCTCAGACCCAGAGGAGAAACTTCCATTGCACAAAACGATTTTCCTGTTTTTATGACGTTTTCAAACCCCGCGGAATAATCGAGAAGCTCTCCATGACTTTTAAAATTCCACGACTTCAGAAACGATTTTTTATCTTTTGTTATTATATGGACAGCTACATTTTTAAAGTTAGTGTTATTTTTAAATATTTTCCCAAGATTTGAAATAACCTCAAAAGCCTTTTCTCTGTCGTTTTCTTTTAAAGCCTGTTTTATTTCCGAATTTTGTGCAATCTGAAGAGAATTGGTGAGCCAGACATCTTTTTTTGCTTCCATAAGCCTTGAAAACTCATCCTTTATTTCAACTCCCTTTTTTTGAGCTACCTCATTTTCCAGGTTACTGAAATGAAAAAAAATAAACACAAGACTGACAGCCAGAATGGCCAGAACACCAGAAAAACTTATTATAATAAGTTTTGAATTAAGCTTCATTGAATGTCTCCGGCAATAAGTAAGTTTAACTCAATAAAAATTTTAAAGTTTATTTAATATCTTATGATAATTTATACAAACATTGTTTACAAGAAAATAAAAGGTTTCAAAAGAGAATACAAAAAATTCATCTTCAAATAAAAACTGAATATTTTTGCTTTTTAAGAAGCCGCTGCAGAGAGAGACCGGAATGTTCAGGCCTTTTTTGTCTGACAGTCTGGACAGATGCCGTAAAAATCGAGCCTGTGGGATTTGATTTTAAAACCGGTTTCCTCAGAAACCTCTTTTACAAGAACATTTATATCAGTTTCAGCATCAATAATTTTCCCGCAGATTTCACAGACCACATGTGGATGTGGATTTGGATTAAAACCGTCGTATCTGCTTCCTTTGTCAGCAAAACCTATTTCCATAACTTCATTGTACTGTTTCAAAAGATTAATTGTCTTGTACACAGTTGCAAGGCTTGTTGCAGGATAATCTTTTTTTACAATTTTATATATGGTTTCTGCTGAAGGGTGCTCCTGACTTTCGGAAAGGATCCTTACCACTGCAATTCTCTGGTTGGTAAGTCTGTTCCCTTTTTCTTTTATCAGTCCAATCATTCTTTCAAATCTTGACCTTGCTTCTTCCAATTTAATGACCTGCCTTCAAAAAGTTAAAATAATCTAGTTTAATTAGCCCTGATACAAGTTTATGTCAAGCTAAAGAAGATTCAAGAACAAGAAATAAGTTCATGGCAATACCCCGTGTTACGGGCATTGCCATGACTTAGGAGGAGATTAAATTTGACCTTTTATTAAGAAGAAATCTGCAAAAAACACAAAGCGGGTTTCTTTTTAATCTGTTTATCTTTCAACTACCATGGCCATTCCCATTCCACCGCCTATGCACATGGAAATAAGGCCTTTTTTATAATTTTTTCTTTCCATTTCATGAATAATTGTAACCATCTGTCTTGCACCGGTGCAGCCTATTGGATGTCCTATTGAAATTCCGCTTCCATACGGGTTTGGAAATTCAGGGTCAATTTCAAGTTCTTCCATGCACCCTAAAGCCTGGGAAGCAAAAGCCTCGTTAAGCTCAATAACATCCATGTCAGAAACTTTACAGCCGCTCATTTTCATTACTTTTTTCACGGCAGGAACCGGCCCAAGTCCCATATATGCAGGATCAAGTCCGCCTGAAGCAAAATTGTTAATATATGCAAGGGGAACAAGACCAAGCTTTTTTGCCTTTGATTCGCTCATAAGAAGAACTGCTGCTGCACCGTCGTTTATTCCAGAAGCATTTCCTGCTGTCACACTTCCGTCTTTTTTAAAAGCAGGCTTTAATTTTGCCATTTTTTCCATATCGGTTTCCATTGGACGCTCATCTGTATCAACAATTTTATCGCCTTTTCTGGATTTTACTACCATTGGAACAATTTCTTTTTCAAAAATTTTATCTTTGATTGCCTTCATTGCCCTGTTATGGCTTAAAACTGCAAGCTTATCCTGCTTTTCCCTTGAAATTGAATAAAGTTCTGCAATGTTTTCTGCTGTTATCCCCATATGATAGCCATTAAAAATTTCATAAAGGCCGTCATAAACCATAAGGTCAAAGATTTCTCCCTTGCCTGAAACCTCCATTCTGTGTCCCCATCTTGCCTTGGGAAGGGCAAGCGGAGCATTGGACATCGATTCCTGACCTCCTGCAATTATGACTTCAGATTTTCCTGTCATGATTGAAAGGGCAGCTTCAGCAATTGCCTTGAGTCCCGAACCACATACTTTATTTACTGTATATGCACTGGTTTCATAAGAAAGACCGGCTCTTACAGTTGACTGTCTTGCAGGATTCTGCCCCTGGGCAGCCTGAAGAACATTACCCATTATAACTTCATCTATTTTTACAGGAGTAAAGGACTCATCAAAAGATGAGCTTTCATTTTTTATTTTTGTCTTAAGTTTTACAGGACAAAACTCAGATTCTTCCAGATCAGGACGAAGCCCTACCCTTTCAAGAACATTTTTTATTACAGCACTTCCAAGGTCAACAGATGTAAAAGGTTTTAATACACCGCCAAATGCTCCTACAACTGTTCTTACTCCTGAAACTATACAAACTCTTTCCATTATATTTTTCCTTAAATAATGATTAGCTGAAAACGATAATTTTTTGTTCAGCAACAAAATATTTTAAAA
Organism: Desulfobacteraceae bacterium; assembly: GCA_050253255.1. GTDB lineage: Bacteria > Desulfobacterota > Desulfobacteria > Desulfobacterales > JACKCP01 > JACKCP01. The sequence goes on from JBFWJK010000019.1 coordinate 21,971, forward strand.
AATTTCTAATCTTCTATATAAAACCGCCATGCACAATACCACTCTTCAGGGTGAGTATCCGGAGGACATCCGATGCATTCGGTTTTGATCCGCTTATCAATCTCTCTTGCAAAATATGCATATTCAACAAGACCTGCTGATTTGCAGGGATAATCATCAAGGCCTCTTGCTTTTCTTTTTTCCTGAACCCAGCACTTGTTCATCTGAAAAATAAGACTTTTATCGTTTTCCCATACAACAGACTGGATATTTACATTTGAGTAAAGTCTTGCACCAAGTGCTTTTTCAAGACCCTGAAGCCCTGAATTTTCAGGTATACCAAGAAGCTTTTTAATTGACCTTGCTTCAAACGGCGAGAAATTGGACCAGCATGAATCATTGCATCTTTTGGCATCATTCATTCCATAGTCGAACTCAATATTCTGAAACCAGACACCGTCATTTGCAATCCAGTTTAAAGACAGAGCTTCAATAAGACTTTCCATTTTTTTCTCTTCCATTGTTAAAAGAGGAAGAGGAATTCCGTCTTTTGTTTCAAAATCAAGTACTCTGCCTATTTTTTTCATCTGAATCTCAAGACTTTTTTTAAGAACCCGGTGAAGAGTTTCATAGGCAATATCATCACCCATCTGATGCCTTACCTCTGAAAACCACAAAAAATGATGCATAAGGGTTCTGTGGATAATATCAACAACATATTCTGCTCTTTCCTTTTTTCTCTTATCTTCCATTTAATAACCTCTTATTTTCCCCAGTAAAAAGAATCCTCCATCATTGTAACTGCCCTGTCGCAGTTTTCAATTGATGCAAGTTTACCAAGACTGACAGGAAGAATTGTTTTAATAAAGAATCTTGCTGTGTTTACCTGACCAAGATAAAAAGGATCTGTTTTCTTTTTCTTTCCAATTAACGGATATGCGGCCTTTGCTCTTGAAAGAAGCATCCAGGCTATTGAAAGATCTCCTGTTGCCTCAAGAAAAGGAAATGAAAATGAAAATGCATTTAAAACTTCATCACCTTTGAGTTTTCTTGCAAAATCAAGGGCTGTTTCTCCATAATATTCAAGGAATTTTGTCATTGCTTCACACATTGGCTTCAGCTCGTCAATTTTTGAGGCTTCTTCTACTGTAAGCCTTATTTCTTCGAGAAAATTCATGAAAGGCTTTCCGTCTTTCATTCCAAGCTTTCTTCCAATGAGGTCTATGGACTGAATTCCGTTGGTTCCCTCATAGATCATGAAAAGTCTTGCATCTCTTAAAAGCTGTGCAACCGGATACTCCTCAATGTAGCCATAGCCTCCGTAAACCTGGATTGCATGGGAGCAGACCTCAAAACTCTTGTCTGTCATATAGCCCTTGATTATTGGAGTTAAAACCTCTTCCATTGCAAAGTAATAGTCTTTTTCTTCTTTTGTTTCTGCCATATGTCTTTTGTCCTGGCACATGGCATTGTAATAAATAAGACTTCTCATTCCGTCCACATATGACTTCATTAAAAGAAGCTGTCTTTTTACATCAGGATGTTCAATGATTGCTGCAGGAGGAGTCCCGGCAGGATCCTGAATTCTTTTTGTCTGTTTTCTCTGTCTTGCATAATCAAGTGCATACATATATGCGGCTGATGCATTTGCATGACCTTGCAGACCTACCATCTGCCTTGCTTCGTTCATCATCTGAAACATTGCAGCCATGCCTTTGTTTTCTTCACCAATAAGGGTTCCTATACAGTTTCCTTTGCCTCCCAGAGTAAGGGAGCATGTACAGTTTCCATGAAGACCCATTTTTTCTTCAATTCCTGTACATACAACATCATTGAATTCACCCAGACTTCCATCAGGATTAATCCGGAATTTTGGAACATAAAAAAGGGAAATTCCCCTGGTACCCTCTGGAGCACCTTCAATTCTTGCAAGAACAGGATGAATAATGTTTTCTACCATGTCATGCTCACCGCCTGAAATAAAAATCTTACTTCCGGTAATTGAATATGTTCCGTCAGGATTTTTTCTGGCAGAAGTTGTAAGGGCTCCAACATCTGAACCAGCTTCAGGTTCTGTAAGGAGCATGGTTCCTGACCATTTTCCTGAATACATGTTTTCAAGGCACTCTTTTTTCTGCTCATCTGTCCCAAAACTTTCAATAAGTCTTGCAGCACCATGGGTAAGCATATTGTAGAGCATAAATGAGTTGCATGCACCGTAAAAAAACTCATTTGCTGCCTTTGAAACTATTTCAGGCATTCCCTGTCCGCCCCATTCGGCTTTATCAGGCATTGAAAGCCAGCCGCCTTCGCAGAAATTTTTGTAAACCTTGTGAAATTCTGTTGGAACACTTACTTTTCCCTGATCAAAAATACATCCTTTGTCGCTTAATTTCTGAAGAGGTAGAATTTCATCAATTGCAAGTTTCCTTGCCTCCGAAATTATCATTTCAACTGTTTTTTTATTAAATTCCGAAAAATACTCGTTTGATAAAATTTCTTCTTCAGTTTTGAACTGTTCAAAAAGGACAAATTCAATATCTTTCTTATCTGCTATCAGCTGTGCCATTAAAGGCTCCTTTCATAATTATTGTTTTACCTTTCTTATATCCAAATCTTAAGCCATATGAATGCCCGTCATGGCCTTCATGCAGCTGATGTTTTAAAGTTGACTGTGCAGTAAGGCCTTTTAACCCAGATATTCATCTTTTCAGCCTCCCTTATAAGCTCCTCTCTGAAATCCGGATGAGCTATGCTTATAAGAGCTTCTGCCCTTTCCCAGGTTGATTTGCCCTTGAGGTTTACCATTCCAAATTCTGTAACAACATAGTGAGTTATGCTTCTTGGGAGAGTTGTAATTGTTCCCGGTGAAAAAACTGGATTGATTCTTGATTTCAGTTTCCCATTTTTGTCTGTTACTGTTGAGGTAAGACAGATAAATGATTTTCCGCCCCTTGAATGATATGCACCGTATGCAAAGTCAAATTGTCCGCCTGTTCCGGTAATGTGCCTGAAACCTGAAGATTCCGAAGAAACCTGGCCGTAAAGATCAACTTCTATTGCATTGTTGATTGATATCATTTTATCGTTTGCTGAAATTGCAGCGAGGTTGTTTGTATAATCAACAGGATAGCTTGCGCATTCGGGGTTTAAATGAAGGAAATCATAAAGTTCCTGACTTCCAAGTGCAAAAGTATATACTGATTTTCCTCTGTCCTTGAATTTTTTTGTATTTGTCAGTTTTCCGGCCTTGTACATATCAAGATATGCATCTGCAAACATTTCTGTATGCACGCCAAGATCTTTTAAATTTGACTGTGCAATCAGTTTCCCAACAGCATTTGGCATTCCGCCTATTCCAAGCTGAATACATGAGCCGTCTTCCATTGTGCTTACAATCATTTCTGCAATTTTTTTGTCGGTCTCTGAAATTTTTGGTTCAGGAAGGGTCAAAAGACGGGGATTGTCCGATTCAACAATATAATCGACTTCAGAAATATGAATAAACTCACCTGCTCCGCCAAGACACACAGGAATATTTTGATTTACTTCAACTATTACTATATCTGCACTGTCAATCATTGCTCTTTGAAATGAATTGGCAATTCCAAAATTGAAATTTCCGAATTTATCCATTGGAGATGCTGCAAGAATACAGATATTGTTTTTTATATTTTTTTCATAATAATGGCCCGGACCTTCATGATAAACAAAAGGAATGAAATGACAATTGCCCTTGTCGTGGCATTTTCTGTCTCCTCCGCTGAAGTGCCAGTTGTTGTAAATAAAAGCACTGTTTTTGTCTTCACTTGATGAAACAGCTGCTATTCCCGGAAATGCCATAGCCCTTATCTTTACATCTGAAAGTTCATCAGCTCTTTTTGCAAGATATTTATCAATTGTTACAGGTGATGCACAAAAAGCTCCGTAATCAACCCAGTCTCCTGGCTTTACAACTGCAGCCGCTTCCTGCGGGGTTATTTTCTTATCTGAATATTCTCTGTAATTGTTCATACTCTCTCCTCCAGAATAATAAGTTTAATCTCCTGTCAGTGTAGAGCATGATCTGTGCCATAAACGATGTTTTTATTTAAAAAAGCACAACTCTCTGATTATAAAGGTTTTTGACTTTTAACAGGGGATGGCTTCTTCCAGCAGCAGAGTAACCTTATCGTTACACCACAACAAAAAATAATCCCTTAAAAGGCGGGGAAAGAAGGGATAAAAATTTAGTAACAGAAAAGTTACCCAATGAGATATTAAAACCTCTTTTCTATATCCCGTATTTTTTTATTTTTTCAAAAAGGGTTTTCCTGTGGATCCCCAGAAACTCTGCTGTCCTGTTCTTCTGCCATCTGTTTTTTTCAAGTGCTTTAAGAATAACCCTCTGCTCAAAATCTGCAGCGAGTTCCTGAAGGGTTTTGGAAAAATCTATTTTTTCCGATTCTTCATCGTCAATTGCCTGAAAAGCTTTGAGAACCCCGGTATCGCCTATGGCTACATATCTGTTTATGACATTCTGAAGTTCTCTTATATTTCCGGGCCACTCATATTTCTGAAAAGAATCAAGAAGACGGCCTGTAATTACAGGCTTTTTCTCAAGATTTAATGAAGAAATAAAATGTTCTGTCAAAAGAGGAATATCATCCATCCTCTCTCTCAACGCAGGAAGTCTTATGGGAATAACATGAATCCTGTAAAAAAAATCCTCCCTCATATGCCTTTCCTTGACAAGATCCTTCAGGTTTCTGTTTGTTGCCGCAATAATTCTTAAATCAGGTATTCTGACTTTTGTCCCGCCAACCGGAGTATAACCTGCACCATCAATTGCACGCAGTAGCTTGACCTGCATGTTAAGCCCGATTTCACCTACTTCATCCAGGAAAAGAGTTCCCTTGTCCGCCTGGTCGAGAAAACCTTTTTTATCTGAATCAGCTCCTGTAAAGGCTCCTTTTTTATAACCAAAAAACTCGCTTTCAATAAGCTTTTCAGAAATTGCACCGCAGTTTACAGGAACAAAATTCTCTTTGTTTCTACGGCTCAGCCTGTGTATCTCAGCAGCCACAAGTTCTTTTCCGGTACCTGACTCGCCGTAAATGATTACATGGGCATTTGACCCTGCAGCTTTTAAAATCAGCTCGTAAACTTCCTGCATCTTAGCGCTTTTACCAATAATATTCCCAAGTCTGTATCTTTCACGTATCGAAGACTTCAGCTTAATATTTTCATTTTTAAGATTTTCAGCATTTTCCTTTAAAAGAGCTTCGTTCTGTTTTCTTTCAGTAATGTCTATCAAAATTGTCTGAACCTTTGATATTTTGTCAAAATGGGTTAAAAGAGGGGACGTTACAGAAGAGTACCATTTATTGTCATAGGGGCTGAAAATTTCATCTTTTACAATTTCACCGCTCAAAGCTTTGGAAAGCGAACACCATGGGCAGGGATATTCAAACCCGTGAAGAAAATTAAAGCACTTTCCCGCATCATTGAGATTTCCTCTTTTTTCCAGAGCTTTATTCATGAATTCAATTTCATAATTTTCATTAACTATGTAAATCAGCCCGTCAAAATTCTCAACAATTACAGAAAGCTGGGATTTGCTCTCCTTGAGCTTCATCTCCGCTTCCTTTCTGTTTGTTATATCCATGAACGAAGCAATACTTTTGTCAGTTCCGGGAATCATACCTACTTTCATGTAAATATATTTTAAGCTGCCTTCCTTATCTATAACCCTGCACTCATACTCTTCGGGAATATTGTTGTTTTTCTTTCTTCTTCCGTAGTGATAACTCTGCATCTTGCCAAGGTCATCCTCATATACAAAAGTTGACCACTTCATTTTATTTTCCAGCTCTCCCTTTGAAAAACCGGTGAGCTGACAGAATTTCTGATTTGCATACAAAATAAGCATTTCATAATCTATTATGATTGTACCTGTTCCTGTATTTTCAAAAACACTCCGATACATTTCCTCATCAGAAACAAGTTTTTCAAACTTTTCAGGGTCAAAAACACCCGATTCAACTTCAAAATACAAAGCAGATATTTTATTAACAAATTTGAAAGCAAATTCTGCTTCTGCTTTTTTAAACGGCAGCCTTGATTCAAGAACACAATAAATACTTGAGTTGATGGAGGAATTATCTTCCACCTTAATATAATTGAGACAATTTTCCTTTTCCAGACTGAAATATTCCGGATTACTTTTTATTATTTCTTCTGCTTCAAAATCAGAATAATTCTTATTTTTATGGTACTTCACCTCATTTTGTTCATTTATTGAAGCAATATCAAAAAGAGACAATTCACAGGAGTCGAAAAATAAAATAAGAAAATCCAAAATAGTTTTACTTGTTGATGCGATATTGAAAAGGCTTGATAAAGGAGTTAAAAAACTGCTATAAAATTTAGACATTAAAAACCTCTTGATGCTTTTTTGTTATTTCTTGTTTGTCTTATCACAAAAGAATAATTATGTATTTTACAAAAAACAATGTTTAATAACAAACAATGACCATTTTCATTAATTTCAGTAATTAAATCAGCCTTAAAACAATTTTATCTGAATTAAGTTTTACGCTTGTTTTTATTCTGTCCTTTTGCAATAAAGTTGAGGCTTCAGTAAATAAATCCTGAGTTGCGGGTCTGAAAATCAAAAACCGGGCCAGGCCTGATGCAGCTCAGAAAAACAAAATATTTTACACAAACAATTCAAAAAAAGGAGAGGTTATGAAAAAATTCCTTACCGGCCTGCTTGCATTTTCCTTAATGGTCGGCACACAGGCCTTCGCAGCACCTGGAGACAAAGACATTCTTGACATCAGCCTGAACAGAGACGCAGCTGTAAGCATCAAAACAAACAACAATATTATGATGAGTTTTGGTGGCCATGCCAGAATTATTCCCACATCTGAAACAGACTGGGACTTTGGAATGGCGGACAAGGCAAAAAACGGATATCTGAACGGAAACCTGACATCTTCTTTTTTTAAAAATCACGCAAACGAATCAGGCTGGGTCAACAACGAGCATATAAGAACAGAAACAAGGCTTACATTCAATGCTGTTCCCCAAGATGAAAAGTGGAGCTTTTTTGCAGCTCTTGAATTTGACCGTCCCCTTGACACTGCAACAGTAGATGAAAGAGGCGGGAAAAAAGATTCAACAAGCGATTACGGACTTGAAAGACTTCATGCAACAATGGCTCTCCCCTTCAACATGAGATTCCATGCAGGATGGGATATCTGGGGGCTCGACCACGGATATGCAGCAGGACTTGTTTATGCTGACGACAACCCCGGACTGTGGGTCACAGGCGGAGATGAAACCATGAACTGGAATGTCGGATATTTCAAGCTCGACGAAAACAATTTCCAGGTATCTCCCACTGATCTCGATGACACAGAAGACTCTGACAGAACATTAATTGCTGGCTATCTTACATTTGCACCTTCAAAAGAGCATAAATATCAGTTCTTTTACGGTCTTGACAGAATCAGAAATGTTACCACAAAAGATCTTTACGGATATTTGACCAGTACCGGCATAGGAGATGCTCCAAAAACAGACTCTCATCATATTGGAATGTACTATAACGGTACCATCGGAAAAATAAAACTTTTCGGTGAAGCGGTTTATCAGTTTGGTGAGGCAGAAGGAGCTAATCTCAAATATCAGGATTATGATATCAATGCTTATGCTCTTTCAGGTGATATAGCTGTTAACCTTGATCTTGGAATAAAACTTACACCTCACCTCGGATTTATTTATACTTCTGGTGATGACGATCCAAACGATGATAAACTTGAAGGTTACAACGGAATAAATAACGTTCAGAGATTTTCAGGCATATTTGGAGGCGAACATACAATTCTTGCCGACACAAACCTTGTATTTGGATCAACTCTTTACGGATTTCTTCCAGAAATGCACGGGAACGGAACACCGGTTTACACCGGAGGCCAGCCAGCTTTTGGTGCTCTTGGCGCAGGAAGAGGAGATAACCCGGGTATGCTTATGACATCTTTTGGCGTAAGTGCCTCACCAAAGCCGACCTTAAGCTTTAAATCAAACATAAACAGCTTCTGGTGGAATGAGGATATTATCGTTAAAAACTTTGTAACACCCGGAACACAGACTGAAGTTGACGGCGGCTATGCCGGCACAGAGTGGGATAATATCGCCACGCTCATTCTTTCAAAAAACACTTTTATTCAGGGACAGGCTGCATTTTTATTCCCAGGCGAAGTTATTGAAGATGTAACCGAAGCAATGGGTGCAAAAGCAGATGACACAGCAATAAGACTTGCTGCTGAATTTATCTGGAAATTCTAGATCTGACTGGTTTTACATTTGCCTGCATCTGCTGGCCTGATGACTTTTAAATACTGGTATCACTGGTTAATACCGGTCTGTCATAAAAAAATTATTTTACTGCTGGTTCCCAAGCACATGCTTGGGAACACGGTATAATCAAAAAAAAATACTTATATATCAGTTAGTTGCATTCCCAAACAGGAGCTTGGGAACGAGTAGGCCGAGACCTGGAGCTTCGAAACGAGATAAAAAACACAGGGGAAAAACAGGAAGTAAAAACAAATAAAGATACTGCACAAAACAAGATAAAACCAGCAGATCCGTTCTGAAGCTAATTACCCCTTGAATAACATACTTCACCCTGGCCTGAAGATATTTTAAGCC
>JBFWJK010000020.1:0-30213 GCA_050253255.1 Desulfobacteraceae bacterium
GCTCTCATAAATACTGAAAAAAGACTCAAGGAAAAAGCCCGAGAAGAGATAAAGAAACTCGACCTGCTTGATTTTGAAATGATTTTTCATAAAAATATAAGGATTGAATTTCTGATTGATGATTATAATGATTTTTTTTATTCAAAAATCAAAAACAAACCCGGAATAAACTGGAATAAAAAGATTGAGATTCAGGTTAAGAAAATAATTTCACGAGCTGCAAAAAAAAATCAACAGCTATCAATAGATAATTATCTCGATGTTTTTTGCTTTAAAAAAATATCATGTGAATAAAAAATACACACATGTGTAAAAAATTCCCGGAAATTTTTCTGATTTAAACCAGCCTCTGGCTTTAATAAATAACTTAACAATAAAAAAAACTTTAGACCATTTAAATTTTTACGGCTTATAAACCCTGAGTTCCATGAATCACCAGTGTGACTTTTTCCCCGCATCTCAATAGCCTGATATGAATTATTTTTATATCCGAATATTTATAGACATGGCATAAATATTGTATTATAGAAATTAACAATTCAGGGTAAATGCATGGATATGGCGAGAATCTCTGCATTAATAAAGCCCTTATATGTTTTAAAAATTTTTTTCATTGTTCTCCTTCTTAATACCCCCCTGAACATTCAGGGGGATATTTTTTTATAAAAAAAACTTTTATTTTATAAAAAAATAAAGTATGTTGCACAGAAATATGAAAAACAAACAGTAGTTTTTCAAAGACAGGTTTCTTTCCTAAGGACACATCTTTTTAAATCAGATCAGATTTTCTTAAGACTGAAATCCAGCAACAATTAATAGAAATAATTTAAGGAAAAAGTTTAATGGCAAACGGAATTGTAAAATGGTTCAATGAAAGTAAAGGCTATGGATTTATCGAACAGGAACAGGGAGCAGATGTTTTTGTTCATCACACAGGAATTAAAATGGATGGTTTCAAAACTCTAGCAGAAGGTCAGAGAGTAGTTTTTGACGTTGCAGAGGGTCCAAAAGGGAAAAATGCTGTAAATGTAATTCCACAATAGCAAATATTTTTTCAAAGACTTTCAAGGCATCCTTAATTTTTTAAGGATGCCTTTTTTTTATCCTGAAATTCATAAAAATAAAGACAAGTCCGGCCACTACCAGTAAACCATTTTCTGAATAAGTTTTTTTCTGCACCAAACAATAATTTTTATAAATAACATATCTGATTTATTAATCAAATTTTACACCTTCCATACAAAATCTTCATCTCAAAATAAAAGCCAGAAGCTTTATTTACAATTTAATAAAAATATTTCCACACTAAAGTTTGACAACTCTATTAAAAAAAATTTAGTATAACCTTTTGTATTATTTTGAAAACGGAGGAAAAAATTTGCGTTCCAAGATTCTGATTTTAAGATTTCCTGAAGATCTTACTCATAAAGCTCTAGTATGCAACCTTGCAAAGGAATACGGACTAACTTTTGCAATTCTTCATGCTGAAATTCTTCCCAGAAAGGAAGGCCTTCTTGTACTTGATCTTTCCGGCCCTGCTGCAAGTTTCGATGCCGGAGTAAAATACCTGAAAGAAATGGGTGTATCCGTAAAAACAGCTGCGCAGGAAATTGTAAGAGATGAAAAAGCCTGCATACATTGCGGAGCATGTACAGCAGTATGTCTTACACAGGCTCTTTATATAAAACGTCCTGAAATGACTGTGGAATTTGATCAGGAAAAATGCAGTGCATGTGAACTCTGTGTAGTTACCTGCCCTGTTAAGGCAATGATTGCAAGCCCGAAAAACGAAAACTTTTTTTAAAAATGACTGAAAAAATAGCAGCAGCAGTAAGCGGCGGCATAGATTCTCTTGTCGCTGCTTTTATTTTGAAGAGAAAAAAATTTGATGTCACAGGATTTCACTTTTTTACCGGATACGAGTCAAAAAAAAAAGCTGTGATTAAAAATGAAATAACAAAAATGCTTGGTAAAATAGATATACCTGTAGTTTTTATTGATATAAGAAATGAATTTGATCTTAAAGTTGTATCATATTTCAAGACGTCATATGAAAAAGGATTTACGCCTAACCCCTGCCTTGTATGCAATCCCATGATAAAATTCGGACTTTTACTTGACGAAGCAGAAAAAAGGGGCATAAAAAAGATTGCCACCGGGCATTATGTAAAAACAATTGAATATAAAAACAATATTTTTATTGCAAAGGCAAACGACTCTTCAAAGGACCAGTCCTATTTTCTTTCAATGGTAGAAAAAAATAATCTGAAAAACGCAGTTTTTCCAATTGGAAAGCTCAAAAAATATCAGGTAAAAAAAATTGCCTATAATTTCGGACTTGTTCCCACAGAAAAAGACGAAAGTCAGGATATCTGTTTCATAAAAAACAAAAATTACAAAAAATTTCTGGAGCAGGATAAACGTCTTAACCTGAAGCCTGGAAAAATAACAGACAAAACAGGTAAAGTTATCGGCTCCCACAAAGGAGTGCATAATTTCACCATAGGACAGAGAAAGGGAATCAACTGCCCCGGACCTTATCCTTATTATGTTCTCGAAACAAATCCTGAAAAGCAGCTGATTGTTGTGGGAAAAAAAGAAGATCTTTATTCAGAGTCGCTTATTGCAAAAGACTTTAACTGGTTTGAGTGTCCTGCAGAATTTCCTTTTGAAGCTGAATTTAAAATCAGATATTCCCATAAAGGAGAAAAAGGCAGGATATTTAAACTTAAAGACAATTTATTCAGAGTTGAATTCAACTCTCCTGTCAGTTCGGTCACTCCGGGCCAGGGTGTTGCTGTTTATGATAATGAAAAAATTGTAGGAGCAGGATTCATAGCAAAGAAAAATGAAGAAATTTAAAGTTATCACATTAGGATGCAAATGCAATCAGTTCGAGTCTGATTCAATTGCCATGCAGCTGGAAAAAAGAGGATTGGAACAAAGCAATCAGTCTCCGGACATTATAGTTGTAAATACATGCACTGTAACAGCAAAAGCAGGAATGCAGTCCCGCCAGGAAATAAGAAAAGAGCTCAGGAAAAACCCTGGAGCCAGGATCATTGTTACAGGATGCCATTCGCAGACAGAACCTGAAGAAATAAAGAAAATAAGCGAAAATATTATTCTGGTACCACAGGATAAAAAAAATCTCATACCTGAGTTTACTGAAAATGACAGATTTGAAGACACAATAGTCAGGTCGGTATGTTCAGATACAGATTTCAGATTCATGCCTTCCGCAGATAAAGCTTCAAAAACAAGGGCATACCTCAAAATTCAGGACGGATGCAATGCCTTCTGTTCATACTGCATAATTCCATATGCAAGAGGAAGAAGCAGAAGCATGGAATTCGGCCAGGTAATTGATGAACTCATTCGGCTCAGTGAAAACGGATACCGGGAAGTTGTCCTCACAGGAATACATATAGGATGCTATGGAAAGGATCTGAAGGATAAAACCGACTTTACATCGCTTATAAAACACCTTGAAAAAATCAGCCAGAAAATTCCAAGGCTCAGAATAAGCTCAATAGAACCAGATGAAATAACAGACGAAATAATAGAAATAGCATCTTCTGATTCCATTTTATGTCCGCATTTTCATATTCCGTTTCAAAGTGGAGATGACCTGATTCTTGAAAAAATGAAAAGACCATATTCCAAAAAATTTCTCTATGATCTTACAGCAAAAATCAAAGACAGAATAAGCGACGCATCTATAGGAGCAGACATTCTGCTGGGCTTTCCAGGAGAAACAGACGAACTTTTTGAGAATACATTCAGTTTGTTAAAAGACCTTCCGGTCTCATATCTTCATGTATTCCCTTTTTCTCCGAGAAAAAACACTCCTGCTGCAAAATTTAAAGATCAGATTAACGGTAAAGTTACAAAAAAAAGATGTGAGCTTACAAGAAACCTGAGTGATTTGAAAAAAGAAGATTTTTACAGATCACAATCGGGAAAAATCAAGAATGCTTTAATTGAAAACCAAAGGGATAAAAAATCAGGGCTTTTAAAAGGGTTTACCGAAAACTATGTGGCCGTTTCTCTTCAGGGTGAAAATTCATTAAAAAACAATATAAAAAAAGTAAGACTGAATTTTAATCAGGAAACAGGGGATATGGGTGCACAACCTGTTTAAACATCAGAAGACAAAAGATCTTTCAACTATATCTCTTGTTCTTCTTATAATTTTCTCATAATAACTGCTGTTTCTCTGAAGATAAAATTCAATCTGAAAATTTGAATTTTCTTCTTTTATTCTTTTCAGTTCAGTCTGAAGTCCGTATGGGGAGTCGATTCTTTTCACAAACAGTTCTCCCCATGTTGTTTTGTATATTACAGCAAAGTTGTTTATGTTTTTTTCATAATGAATTTCTTCAAAACTCACCACAATAAAAACTTTCTGAATTTTCTCCTTTTTAAGATAAAAAAGCGGGGAATTATCCAGAACGTCACATCTCCCTATATAATCCTTTAATTTAAACGAAAGATTTATTATTTCCTGAAGACTTACACTCGTATGATTAGGCTCCATCCTCACTCTGCCAACTCTGAACAGGTCATTCCACACCGCAAAAGCCGCTGCTTTTACAATATCCGGCCCTGAAAACAGAGGTACTGAACGGTCATTCCCGGCAAAGATCTTCCAGTTTCTTTCTTCATAGACATAGGTTATATCAAGAAGATTAAACTGTTCAGAAGGTTTAGGAACCAGATTCACCTTTCCGTTTTTTTTCTGATAAATTGAAGCAATTTTTCTGCCGAGAACAGTAAGATCTCTTTCATTGATATGAGGATTTGTTTTTCCTGCAGAAGAAATTGTTTTATAAAACGAAAAAAGCTCCTGAACAAGACGCTTTCCAAGCTTTATCTGTGAAGACATATCCCAGTTTTTAAAATTTTCCAGATTCTGAAGGACATTTTTTGGAATATTGGAACGTTTTAAAAAAGAATTAACAAGTTTTTTCTTTAACTGATTCTTTTCAAAAACCTTCATATTGCATCTTAAAAAAAAGCATTCCTTTAAAAATGACAGCCTTTCAGGTTCTGTCCCAGTATCAAAACTCTGCATCAGCAGATCAATTGTAAAAGTCATTGGGTCGACAAAATCATCAGGCTTTGAAAGCATTATCTTTTCCCTGAAAAGGTCTGCAGCAAGTCTTCTGTTCGGATCGTCGATCTGTCTTTTTAAAAGTGCCATTTTAATTACTGACTTGAGGGGACTTGCCAGGGCTTTCTGAAGCTGCCACAAAGATGCACCTAGATATTCTTCTGGTTTAACAGGGGGAAGATCTCCAAAATCTGCATACTCATACCCTCCTCCGATCCCTTTTTTTACTGAAGCAAGACAAGAATCGTAATCAAGACTTTCACCTGAATCAATACAAAGCCACCATAATGGAGTCTTCCCTGCAATAACAATGGTTGTCCTGTAGAACTCCTCCATCAGAATATTTTTCTGGGCGGAGCCTGAGCTCTCCTTGTCAAGCTTGCCGAAATATCCGCTTTTTATGTCGTTTATATCTGAAATAAAAAAATAAACCGGAATTTTACAATTCTCATCAAACCAGTCCTTGATAAGATTTATTTTCTGAGTAAGGAATTGTCTGTTTTTTCTGCCAAGCTTTTCGAAATCGACACAGACCCATATATCGCAGTCGGAATATGCAGTCTGAGCAATGGTTCCTATACTCCCTATTGTATAAACCCCTTCAATAATATAAGTTTCCCTGCCCTGAACATAAAGCTGTCCGGAGTCTTCAACCTTGAAGGCTGTTTTGAAAACAGCTTCTTTCTTTCTTATTTCCGGAACAGATTCTATTCCAAAAACCTTAAATTTAGCTTTGAAATCAGGGAGATACCCGGGACATTTCTTATGGTTTATACTAAGAAGCCACGGCAGGAGATATAAAATCTGGGAGCTTTCCTTAGGAGAAATTTCCTTAAAAAGAGCTTTCCTTTTTTCATTATATAAATTAAAAATATTATTATTTCTTGTAATCTTTTTTTCCAGATCTATTTTAGCCATGGTAAACAACCGTATAAACTGTCATAAATGTAAATATTATTATGTAACATGGGAAAAAAAACATCCCCATGGATGCAGAGCCATGGGTTTTAAAAGTAAGATTATGCCTTCTCTGGTGGTATTCCAGAGCTCAGGAACAAGCTGCAAATTTTATTCTCCGAAAAAAAAAGACAATCCAAAATCAAAAAAGAATATAATTATAGTTTAGAAATCAGATCTTTTACCTCATTCATTTTTTTGCAGGTAAATTTCCCTTCGGGACAGACTCCGTCCATGAAACACCCCGGCCCTACTTTTTTGAAAATATCAGGTTCTTTTTCTCTTAGAATTGAAAGCATTTCATAGGCGAATTCTCTAATCTCCCATTGTGCTCTCATGCATGTACGCAGACGGAAAAAATGAAAAAGCTCCCTGGCATTCATGGAAGTAACAACATCAAGCCTCATTCCGGCCAAAGCAAAATAAACAAGGTCTTCTTTAAATTTAAGTTTTTCTTTAAATTTATTATATAAGTTTATATGTTTTTCATATGAATTCATATAAATTTTATTGAGATTTTCATTATTTTTTACAGTTTCAGGCACAATAAAATCATTGAACCTTACTCCTGTTGAAAGATCAGGTACGATAATTGACTGAATCCTGTGTCTTACAAGATGGGTCAGCCCGGCAAGAGTTATCCTGTTTATCCTGAATCCGAAGCTTATATTTTCAAGGGCTCTTGCTCTGCCGTCAGTTACAGTTTCAGAAATAATGTCTCTGTATATCTGAGGCTTATTGTTTATAATTTCAAGGGCTTTTTCCGTAGACATGCCTGTCTGACCGATAATCTGGGATAAAACCATCTTATATGATGCATTCTCTGTAGAAGACAAAAGTTCCACCTTTTCAGCAGGAAGACTCTTGTCATCATCAATAATTTCCTTCAGCAGCCCAACTGTAAATTGCGGGATATTGTCCTTAAACCCGGCAATTTTTTCTATCATTGAAAAAGGTTCTTTAAATATTTTTTTTGCCTGGTCAAGAAGCATGTTTCCAAGATGCTTTATCTCAGGATATCTGGAACCTCTTCCATAGCATGCTGAATAAACTATCTTCATCAGCTCCCTTGCGTTTACAGTGCAGTAAAAATTGCTCCTGAAACTGTAGGGCAGAATAAATCTTGCATCTTCCCTTGGAACTTCGCTGTCGGTAAGTTTTGAGTAAGCAAGAAAAAGTTCTTCCATTCCATCATTGTATTCTTTTTCAAGACTTTTTTTCTCCTGCCCCGAAATATCATCTTTAAACCTGAGTTCTGGGACTACAAAACCCATTTTTTTGTAATCAACATATCTTCTTGATTTTACAGTAAACGAAGCAAGCCTGAATTCAATTATAAACTGCTCTGTAATAACTGAAACATTGTCAAAAATAATATTGAAGTAAATATGCTCGCTTACGGAATGATGGCCCATTTCAAGCACTTTTTCTATAAGGGAGGTGTCCTCTTTTTCCATGCTCTCATTATATATTTCAAGAGCACTTCCCTTTGTAGTCGAAATTCTTGCAGCTGCAAGACAAAAATTGGAAGGTTTTTGTGTATGGCCTGCAATAAAAGCTTTTGAATTTATCATGACAAACTCTTTTTTATTTATTTTGTAGCTTCGTATTATTCAAGTCTTATGATTACCGTCTCAGACTTCAGAAATTCATATTCTGCATGTTCTGATATCACTTACAATAATTCCCCTGGCCCCGAGTTCAACCAGCTTGTCCATCATAAGGTTGACCTCTTTTTTTCTGACCATGGATTTTACTGCAATCCATCCTTTTTTGCTGAGGGGCGAAACTGTAGGAGATTCAATCCCGGGAGTTACTGCTGCAGCTTTTTCCAGAAGATTTTCTTCAACATCGTACTCAATTATTACATATTCCCTTGCAGTCAGAATACCTCTGATTCTTTCCGTGAATATAAATGCTTCTTTATTTTCAAGAGTTTCAGAGGTTCTTGAGATAAGGACAGCCTCAGACTTTAAAACAGGTTCTCCAAGAATTGCAAGACCTGCATCCTTTAATGTTCTTCCGGTCTCAACAACATCTGCAATGGCATCAGCAACACCAAGTTCGATTGATATTTCAACAGCCCCGTCAAGTTTTACAATGTCAGCTGTAAATCCGTGTCTGTCAAAATCAGAGCAGACTATTTCCGGATATGAAGTTGCAATTCTTTTGCCGTCGAGATCTTTCAAAGACTGCATTGCCCCTTTTTTGCAGGCATAACAAAAAGACGATTTCCCAAATCCAAGACCAAAAATTTCGTTTACATCGGTTTTGCTGTCAAGGGCAAGATCACGGCCTGTTATGCCCAGATCCAGAATGCCTCTGCTCACGTAAACAGCAATATCCCTTGGTCTTAAAAAAACAAAATCGATGCTGTTTTCAGCATCTGAAACCATGAGTTCCTTACCTATGCGTCTGCACGAATATCCAGCTGCCTTTACAAGCCTTACAGCATCCTCAGATAAACTTCCCTTATTGGGAAGAGCTATTTTCAACATTTTACAATATTCTCCTAAGTTATTCCTGATTAAAAGGGATGTCTGGTCAAAACTATCCTTTTAAATTAAATCTATAAATATTTGTAAACATCTTCCAAAGTCAGATCACATGCCAGCATCATTACCTGAACATGATAAAGCAGCTGGGAAATTTCCTCGGCTGTTTTTTCCTTTCCTTCATATTCAGATGCAATCCAGACCTCTCCGGCCTCTTCAAGAATCTTTTTGCCGATTGTATGAATACCGCTTTTAAGCTCTTTAACGGTTCCGGAATTGGGATCATCCAAATCTTTTTTCAATTTCAGTTCTTCAAACAATTCTTCAAATCTTTTCATTTTTATACCTAAAAATTATATATTGGAAAAATTAAAATTCTGGATTATCAAAATATTCTTTTATCCGTTTTTTGAAATCATTCAAATCCTTAAACAGAATTCCATTGATGTTTTTATTCAGAGCCCGTTCTATGTGAGGCATATGATCGTCCACAAATAAAGTTTTCTCAGGATTTTCCTTCATTTCATTCAGGACAAAATCAAAAATTTCCGGTTCTTTTTTTGTAATACCCAGATGATAGGAATTAAAAACCCTGTCAAAATACTTGAAAAATCCGTTTTTTCTGTCAAGCTCATCGAGCCAGTTTGTCTGATCGCTTAAAATTGCAGTTTTTATGTTTTCTGTTTTAAGCCATCTTGCGAAATTGACCATCTCAGGCCTTACAATGAATCTTTCAAGTATAAACTCTGTAAGAACGGCATTGTCCTCACTGATACCGGTCTTTTTTTTGAAAAGGTCCCAGAATTTATCAGAGTCCGCTTTACCGCTTGTGAATCCGCAGTCATAGACAAGATCAAATGCGGTTTTTTTTAAGGCATCGATGTCAAAGTCAAATTTCACGGCCAGATCGGTTATTCCTTTTTTAAAACCTTCTTCAGCTATCACCCCTCCGAAATCGAGTAATACAAGTTTTATATCAGACATTAATAGATCCTTTTGTCATCTTTTAAAATTAAATCAATAAAACTACAACTAGCACAGGTTTTTAAAAATTGAAATTATCTTTATATGAGGATCTGAATCCGAACGCCGGCATTATCACCAAAAAAAGGCCGAAAATCCCCGGCCTTTTTCTTTAGATCTGAGCAAAACGTTATGTTTTCAGGTAAGAAAACATCTTATCAAAAATCAGCTCAACTCAGTTTTAAAAAGTTCTTTTAATAGTTTTTATCTGCAAAATCAACCCATCCGCCTGATCTGACAAGCTTTGAATCAAATTCTGAAATTGCAAAAGAAATATCTTTTTTTTTACTTCCGCTTCTTATTGTGAACTTTTTATTTTCAAAGTCGGTCTCAATATAGACATCCTTTTCATTTGAAAACTCATCAAAAAGCTTTTCTATTGTTTCTTCATCAAGGCTTACTGCCATCATTCCGCAGTTAAACATATTCTGACGGAATATCCTTGCAAACGATTTTGCTATTACAAGATTGATCCCGTTTACTTCAAATGCCCAGGGAGCATGTTCCCTTGAAGATCCGCACCCGAAATTGCCTTTGGTAATTACCACAGAAGCATCTTCTATATCACTGAGACTGAACCCCTCAAGCTTCAGGTCCTCAAGAAGATACGGCTTTAAAGCTTCCTTTGAAATTTCAGTAAGATATTTTGCAGGTATTATTTCGTCTGTGTTTATATCGTCTCTGTCAAGAAAAAGGACTTTCCCGTTAAAATTTTTCATTTTACCCTTCCTAACCCTTAAAAAAAGGTGAGTTTTCTATGTAACCTTTTATAGCTGTCTGGGCCGCTGTGGCTGGACTCATCAGGTGCACCATCCCTCCTTTGCCCATACGTCCGTTAAAATTTCTGTTTGTTGTCGAGGCACAGACCTCTCCTTCGGCAAGAACTCCGTTACTCATTCCAAGACATGCCCCGCATGTGGGATTTGTAACGCAGAATCCGGCATCCATGAAAATTTTGATTATGCCTTTTTCAAGTGCCTGTCTGAAAATTTCAGGTGTTGCTGGAGAAACTATTCCCCTTACATCATCGGAAATCTTTTTACCCTCAAGAACTTTTGCTGCAACTTCAAGATCTGAAAGCCTTCCATTGGTGCAGGAACCTATATAAACCTGATCCACTGCAACGTTTTTAAATTCGCTGACAGGTTTGACCTGATCCGGCTTGTATCCAAATGTTGCAACAGGAACAACTTCCGAAGCGTCAATTTTTATTGTCTGAACATAATCTGCGTCTTCATCAGAAATCCATTTTGAATATTCCTTCAGAGCATCTTCCTTTGAACCAAAATCTTTTTCAATAAACTTCCAGAGATAATCAACAGTTTTCTCATCCGGCCAGCAGATTCCTGAAGTTCCTCCTGCCTCTATTGCCATGTTGCAAAGAGTCATTCTCTCTTCCATGTTCATTTCTGAAATAACAGACCCTGTAAACTCTATAACCTTGTCTGTTGCTCCGTTAACACCTAATCTGCCTATAATGTGAAGAATGAGATCCTTTGCAAAAACACCTTCTTCAAGACGCCCTTCAACTTCAATCTTTATTGTTTCTGGATACTTGAACGCACAGACACCCTTTAAAATGCCCACTTCAAGGTCAGTTGTGCCGACTCCTGCCGCAAAAGCCCCGAATGCTCCGTGGGTGCATGTATGAGAGTCGCCCATGATTATTGTGGCCCCCGGCCTTACAAAGCCCTGTTCCGGAAAAATTGCATGACAGACTCCGTTTCTGCCTATATCAAAGAAGTCCTTAATTTTATTTCTTTTTGCCCAGTCTCTTAAAATTTTTCCCTGAAGTGCTGTCTTGGAATCCTTGGCAGGAGTGACATGGTCTATTACTACCTTTATCCTGTCAGGGTCAAAAACCCTGTCCTTGCCTCTTTTTTCAAGGTCATTGATTGCCACAGGAGTTGTTATCTCGTGGCAGAAAACAGAATCAAGCCTTAAAACATTTATACCTTTTTCAGGGGTATCAACAAGATGAGCGTCAAATATTTTTTCTGCTATTGTTTTTCCCATCTCCTAGAAAATCTCCTATATTTAAAATTTGTAATAACCTTTTCTGCAAAAACATATTTCCCGGCAATAATTCCGGTATTTTTACAATAGATTGCTAATCATTATTTATAAACAGCCTTGGAGGTGTTGTAACCCAGAAAGCCTTTAAAGACTGATCTCCTGTATTTTTAAGCTTATGGGGTATATCCGAAGCAAATGAAATGCTGTCTCCTTTTTCCAGGCTGTAGTTTGACCCTCCGTATTCAAGGGTTCCGCTTCCCTGGAGAATAAACCCCATTTCCTTGCCGGCATGACCGTATTCACTGCTTCCTTTTTCATTGTCTGTAGGAATTTCAATCAGATAAGCCTCTACATCTCTTGTTTTATCTCCCTCGGACGAAGCAATCGAGGAAAGCTGATGATAGGTAATATCTCCGATTGTCCTTATATTTCTCTCGGCTGATTTTACAATATTGACCATTCTCTTTTTTTTAAAATCCTTAAATATATACTCAAGATCAATATCTAAAACATCTATAATTGCAAATAAAGTGTCTATTGAAGGAGAAACTTTGTCCCTTTCAATCTGAGAGATAAGACTCTCGCTTACACCTGCGCTTGAAGCCACTGTTTTCAATGTAAGTTTTTTCTTTTCTCTTACTTTTCTTATTCTGTTTCCAAAGGGATATTTTAAACCTGAATTTATCATAACTTAATCTCCTTAAATATTTTTAAACTTACTTAAAAATCCATCCCCTTGCAACAAGAATAATAAACTGCATCAAAAAAGTTCCTTAAAACTCACATAAAAAAACCTCTTTTCATATTTATTTAGCCGGACAAAACCCTTAGCTGAAAAACCTTGCTTCATCTGCGGCAGCTGACTCTTTAAAAAACATACTAAAAGCCGCAGAATTTAATCAATAATCCGGCTGACGATTATTTAGTTTTCAAATTGAAACTGAATTTGATAAAAGGTACTCTGAAATTCATAACTGGATATTTAATAACGGTGAAAAATGAAAAACTTGGAACTTAAAGTCAAAATCGGGAATCTGGAGCTGAAAAATCCTGTAATGCCTGCGTCAGGAACTTTTGGATACGGCCTTGAGTATTTCGATGAAATCAACCCGCAAAATCTGGGGGCAATAATTGTAAAAGGACTGTCGCTAGAACCTTCTGCCGGCAATCCACATCCCAGAGTGATTGAAACCCCCTCAGGTCTTCTAAATGCAGTTGGCCTTGAAAATATAGGTATACATAATTTTATCAGGTCAAGGCTTCCGGTTCTGGCAAAGTTCAACACCCCTGTAATTACAAATATTTATGGAAAGACTGAATCCGATTACGAAGAGCTGACTGAAATCATTGATAATGAAGAAAATATTTCTGCAGTTGAAGTAAATATTTCATGCCCCAATGTAAAAAAAGGGGGGCTTGCCTTCGGTACCTCTCCTGAAACATGTTTCAATCTTGTTTCAAAAATACGGAAAAAAACCAGAAAAACCGTTATTGTCAAACTGACTCCCAACGTTACAGATATTAAGCCTATTGCAAAAAGCGCAGAAGACGCAGGTGCAGATGCTGTTTCACTGATTAACACAATTACCGGAATGGCAATAGACATAAATACACGTAAACCCATGCTTGCAAACGTGACAGGAGGCCTTTCAGGCCCGGCAATACGTCCTGTTGCTTTGAGAATGGTTTTTGAAGCCTGTTCCTGTGTTAAAATTCCTGTAATAGGAATAGGAGGAATAACAGATTATGAAGATGCCCTCTCTTTTATTATTGCTGGTGCTTCTGCTGTCCAGATTGGAACCGGTAATTTTATTGATCCGAAAACATGCGAAAAAATTATCAAAGGAATTTCAAAATTCATGAGAAAAAACAAAATATTTTCCATCAGTGAACTTAAAGGTTCCATTAACCTTGGTTGACCGGGAATTTTATGCTTAAAAATTATATGAAAACACTTTCAGTCCTTTTCTCCAAAGATTCTTTTTTAAAAAAACAAAAAGCAGATAACCCTCCGGAATTACTTGATTCAGACATTGCAACTATTTTATTTTTCAATTCCTGAACGCAGATAAAGTTCGCCTAACAATTGTTATTACTTGAATCTGATTAAAATTTACGTTAATAACCAATAACATCGTATTTATATGTAAATCAAAATAATCCAAATCTAAATGAGTTAAAAAAATCAAAAAAGGAGCACAGGTATGAAAAGACTTTTGGCTGTTTTAATTATTTCACTTATGCTGGCACCAGCACTTTCTGCCCAGGAAGTCGGGGGAGTTGATTTTTCGGATCAGATGGAAATTTCAGGAAAAACTATGGTTCTAAACGGAGCTGGACTTAGAAAAAAAGCTTTTATAAAAGTTTATGCATGCGGACTTTACCTTCAGGAAAAAACAAGTGATGCAAAAGCAATAATAAATGCTGATGATCCAATGGCAATAAGACTTGTAATCACAACTGGTCTTGTATCAAAGGAAAAAATGCAGGATGCAATGACTGAAGGGTTTGAAGCTTCAACAAACGGTAATCAGGCTGCTCTTCAGGACAAAATTGATGCTTTCAACAATTGCTTCAGCGACGAAATTGTTAAAAAAGATGAGTTTCTTATGACATATCTTCCCGGAACAGGAATCGTTGTTTCAAAAAACGGAACTGAAAAAGGAATTATTGAAGGTCTTGATTTTAAAAAGGCTCTTTTTGGAATCTGGCTTGGAGATAAGCCGGCTGATGACGGCCTGAAAGAAGATATGATTTAATGTAAATCTTTATAAAAGAGCGGGATTACATAGTTTCCGCTCTTTTAATATTTAACTTAACCACCGTTTTTAAAATCCTCTTCCGCTTCCCTTGCAAAGTCACCAGATACAGTTTTATCAAGTTTAGTAAAAAGATTTTTATAAACATCAAGAGATCTTCTAAGGATTTCGTCAAAAGGAAGCTCGTCATAATGTCCGAAATCCTTTATATATGACATATGTTTTCTCCCCTGTTCATCAAATTCATGAAAAAGCGAGTCGTTTTCACCATCAAAATCAAGAGGCTTTACCCTGAATTTTTCACAGAGTTCGCTGTTGAATGTGGGTGTGGCCTTGATCCATTTACCATCAAGATATATTTCTGTATAACCGTGATAATAGAATGTGTCTGTCCCCATTATCTCCCTTAGCCTTTTTGTGGTAAGATGGTTTTTCACGTCGGCAAGACCAAGCCTTGAAGGAATGCCGGCGGCCCTTAAAGCACCGCACAGAGCAACAGCCTTAGCAACACAATAACCTTTTTTTCTTTCAATTATTGAACTAGCCTTCATACCTTTTTGGGTAAAATCTATGTCGTAGGGGCTGTAAAAAATCTGATCCCTTACAGCATAAAAAAGAGCCACAGACTTTTCTTTTTTATCCATTTCTTCTGAAGTGTTTTTTTTGACAAAATCTTTGACAACCGGATGCCCTGAATCTATGAAAAAGGTTGGTTCAAGATAAAACTCAGGATTTTTCTCAGTCATTGCACTTCTCCCTTTACAAATAAAAATTTTTATTGATATGGGCTTTCAGATCAAAAAGAAGCTGTCTGTCAGAATCGTTTATATCCGACTCTAAAAATTCATTTATTCCAGCAATCGCATCTTTTGGCAAAATCCTTTTATTGCCCATATA
The DNA here is from genome assembly GCA_050253255.1 of Desulfobacteraceae bacterium. Lineage (GTDB taxonomy): Bacteria > Desulfobacterota > Desulfobacteria > Desulfobacterales > JACKCP01 > JACKCP01. Next base: position 15,264 of record JBFWJK010000020.1, read on the forward strand.
ATCAACAGGAACACTTTCTGAATCATCAGGGTTTATCTTTGAGAAATACTTTCTTTTTTCATCTTCAATATCTTTGAAACCTCTTACATCAAAATTTCTGAAAAGTATTCTTTTTCCAAGCCGTTTATTTATATCATCAAGCTGATCAATTATTTTTATTTTATCGTCAAGATCAGCATCCATGAAATATCTGCATTTTTCAATCTCATAATCCTTTAAAAAACCCCTTTCATACAAAAGAGCGTCTTCATCAACACCCTCGATTTCAGGATATCTGAAGTTTAAATGATAGCTGCAAACCGCATTGAAAAGGGCCTGATTTTTTTCAAAAAACTTAAGATTTTCCTTAAACAGACTAATTTTTTCATTTGACAGTTTTGACTTGAATCTATCGTAAAAAGGAAGAATAAAAGGCGGTTCTCCAAATTTTTTTCTTACGACAAAAGTTTTTTCCTCAATATTGTCTTCAGTGAGATCAGAAATATCCTCAGAATCCAGCCTCAGCCACACAGTCTGATTTGAATACGGAACAGAACTTCCCAGGCATAGATAAGGTGCCATGAATCCGTTGTCTGCGCCAATCCTGCCATGGATGAAGATTCCTGCTCTGTGAATACCAAACATACTCTGAAAGGCCTCATCTACAGATTCGCTCCTTTTTTTATCTTCCTTTTTTACAAAAAAATCCCTTATATACTCAAAAACTTTTTTTTCCTTTGAAAAAAGTCTTGCAAGATTAAGGGTTGCCTCGACAACGGCAAGAGCATCATGAGCAGTTCCCTGTGTAAGATTGTTGAGGGGAATAAGGTTTTCAAGCCTGAGTGAAACCTTCCCTTCCAGGTAGGGCCACGAAACTGTATTCACGTAAAACAGATAAAAGAAAACCGCCATGGGATAGATATCCATCCTTGAACAGTGGTTTTTAAACTGATGTGTATAAGGAGTGAGAAGGTTTCTGTAAAATGAAAATCTTAAAAACTCATCATCAAAGCCAAGAGTATTGTATCCAAGTGAAATTGTCCCAGGTTCATTAAGCAGCCTGTGGATCTGTGCAACGCCTTCCAGTTCGCACAAGCCTTCTTTAAGCTGTTTTGGGCCCATTTTATGAACAAGAAGTGCTTCAGGAGAAATAATGATATCGTCCCTCAAAGCAATTTTGAAATTATGGGTTTCAAGACGGTTGAAATCAAGATCAGTTCTTATTGCGGCAAACTGGACAATCTGATCAAAGCATTTACTTAGTCCGCTGGTTTCAATGTCATAAAAAAGGTAAGTGTTTTTCATTTAATCAGATAACCTCCAGGTCATTGTCAAAAACCCATTTTCCGGGCAATGACTTTTTTTCATCAGCAAGTTCTTCGAGATATTTCAAAAAATTCTTTCTTGGAATTTCCCGGGCTCCGAATCTTTCAAGATTGTCGGTTCTCACCTGACAGTCAATGATCGGGAAGTCCCATTTTTCAAGCTGCCTTACAAGATAGACAAAACCGGTTTTTGAAGCATCGGCTTCCAGTGTAAACATGGATTCACCAAAAAAAATCCGGCCTATGGATACTCCGTAAAGACCTCCAGCAATTTTATCCTTATTCCAGACTTCAACTGAATGAGCATAACCCATTTTATGAAGAGTGATGTATGCCTCTTCCATTTCTCCTGTTATCCATGTTTCTTCATTGTTTTCAGTTCTTGAGGCGGCACACATTTTTATTATGTATTCAAAACTCTTATCCAGTGAAACACTGAACTTATTTTTTCTTATTGTTTTATTGAGAGATTTTGAAATATGGAGGTTTTTTGTAAACAGAACCATCCTGGGGTCCGGCGACCACCATAAATAAGGACAGGATTCATCAAACCATGGGAAAATACCCATTTTGTAGGCGGCGATGATTCTTTCCGGTTCCAATCCCCCTCCCATTGCCAGGAGACCTGATTTTTCTGCAAATTCCGGAGGAGGGAATGAAATCCTTGAAGTCAGCTCAAATACAGGCATCAGTTCTTTTTATAATTAAAAGTGAGACTGTTATTGCGGCAGCCTATGGTTACCCTGCCTCCTCCTGAAATCTCACCGAAAAGAATCTCATCAACCATTTTATCCTTAATCTCAGTCTGAATAAGTCTTGAAAGCGGTCTTGCTCCGTATGTCGAATCATAGCCTTTTTCAGCAAGAAATTCCTTTGCCTTTTTTGTCACCTTAATATCAATTTTCTTTTCTTTAAGCTGAAGGCTCATCTCATCAACAAACTTGTCAACGACCTTTATCATGATATCCCTGTCAAGGGGGTTGAAATATACTATTTCATCCAGTCTGTTCCTGAACTCCGGAGGAAAGAGCCTGTTCAATGCATTTTTCCCTTTGGATACCGAGTCATCCTTTCCATTGCCGAAACCTATTGACTTTGAAGCCATTTCCCTTGCACCGGCATTGGAAGTCATCATAAGAATAACATTCTTGAAATCGGCATGCCTTCCGTTATTGTCTGTAAGCTGGCCGTAATCCATAACCTGAAGAAGGATATTGTAAATATCAGGATGAGCTTTTTCAATTTCATCAAGAAGAAGAACAGAATGCGGTTTTTTTCTTATGGAGTCTGTTAGAAGCCCGCCCTGATCAAAACCTACATACCCTGGAGGAGCACCAATAAGCCTTGCTACAGAATGCTTTTCCATATATTCGGACATGTCAAATCTCAAAAAATTTATCCCCAGAGTTTTGGCTACCTGCTTTGCAAGTTCTGTTTTACCAACACCTGTCGGGCCCGTAAAAAGAAAAGAACCTATCGGTTTTTCAAGTGTTCCAAGGCCTGCCTTTGATCTTTTTATTGCTGAAACCACAGCATCCACAGCACTGTCCTGTCCAAAAAGATACTTTTTTATTTCTTTCTCAAGCTTTGAAAGCCTGTTCTTATCAGTCCCGCTCATCTGCTGAAGCGGAACTTTAGCCATCTTGGAAACAACATCAGTTATTTCCTTTTCGCTTACCACTTCAATTTTTTTCTCAGCAAGAGCAGTCATTGCTCCCACTTCATCAATAACATCAATTGCCTTGTCAGGAAGATATCTTTCATTCAGGTGTCTTAAAGAAAGCTTGACAGCTGATTCAATTGCCTCTTTTGAGTATTTTATTCCGTGGAAAAGCTCATAGCTTGACTTGAGACCGTTCAATATTTCTATTGTCTCTTCTTCTGAAGGCTCGGAAACGTCAATCTTTTCAAACCTTCTTGATAATGCCCTGTCTTTTTCAAAATGATTTTTGAACTCTTCATGGGTCGTGGAACCTATACACCTGAAATTACCGCTTGTGAGTGACGGTTTTAAAATATTTGAGGCATCCATGGAACCTGAATTTGTGGCTCCGGCACCTACAATTGTGTGAATCTCATCAATAAACAGTATTGCATCATCAATTTCATCTAGTTCGCTCAGGACTCTTTTAAGTCTCTGTTCAAAATCCCCCCTGAATTTTGTACCTGCAAGAAGAGCGCCAAGATCAAGGGAATAAACCTTTGAATTAATAAGTTTATCCGGCACATCACCTTCAAATATTTTTCTTGCAAGACCTTCTGCAATGGCTGTTTTACCTACTCCGGGATCTCCTACGTAAACAGGATTGTTCTTTCTTCTTCTGCACAGAACCTGCATTGTTCTTCTAAGTTCATCTTCCCTTCCGATGAGAGGGTCAATTTTTCCGGAAGCCGCCTTTTCAAGCATATCAACAGTGTAAAGGGAAAGGGCTGAACTCTCTTTTTTCACCTGTTCGTCTGAAGTTACAGAATCAAAGCCTATTCTGTCACGGGCTCCCTTTTCAGATCCGGGGCCGTGAGAAATATAGTTCAATATGTCTATACGGGTAATATTTTCTTTTTTCAAAAAGAAAACTGCATGTGAATATTCTTCTTCAAAAATCGATACAAGAATGTCTCCGACATTTATTGTCTGTTTTTCCGCAGCTCTTGCATGGTTTACAGCTCTCTGGATAATCCTCTGAAAGCCTATGGTCTGCTGAAGAACATAATTTGAATCCTTTGGCATGCTTTCGAGATGTTCATCAAAATATGTTTTAAGATCCGTCTTCAGAATATGAATATTACCGCCGCAGGACTCAATTATCTCAACTCCGTATGCGTCATGAAGTATTGCAAAAAGCACATGCTCCACACAAACATATTCATGTCTTCTTTTTTTTGCTTCCCTTACAGCAAATCCAAGCGTTGCGCTTAATTCCTTGCTTATCATATATCAGGCCTTCTCCATTGTACTTTTTAATGGAAACCCGCTGTTTTTGGCAAGAGCGGTTACTGTTTCCACCTTGGTTTCGGCTAATTCATAAGGATATACTCCGCAAATACCAACACCTTTTTTATGAACATTGAGCATTATTTTTTCAGCTTCTGCTTCGGACTTGTGAAAAACAGTTATAAGAACATCAACAACAAAATCCATAGTAGTATAATCGTCATTATGTAAAAGCACTTTATATAAAGGAGGTTCCTTTATTTTTTCCGAGACGTCAGAAGTTGTCTGCTGCTCTGTCCCCGGATGGTTTAAAGTCATAATTTTCCTCCTTAAACCTTTCTTTTTTATTAATCGTAAACATTAAATCAATTTAAATCAAGCTTATGCTCCGCAGCATTTTTTATATTTTTTACCGCTTCCGCAAGGACAGAGGTCGTTTCTTCCAATTTTGGGCTGCTCTCTTTTTACAGTTTTCCCGCCAGCATCGGAATCGTCTCCTCTGGAAAAAATCATTTCATCTTCAGGGACTTCTGAAAAAAGCGGCTTTTTTTCCTCTTCATAACCGTTTTTAATTTCTATGCGCATCAGTATATTGACTATTTCGTCCTGAATTTTTTCAATCATGGACTGAAACATTGAAAAGCCTTCTCTCTTGTAAATAATGAGCGGATTCTGCTGGGCATATCCTCTGAGACCAATACCTTCTTTCAGATGATCCATATTGAGGAGATGATCCTTCCACAGTGAATCCACTGTCTGAAGCATGATAAAATGCTCCAGCTCACGCATGCCGGAGGAACCGATAAGTTCTTCCTTTCTGTTGTATTCACCTATCGCCTTTGAAAAAATAATTTCGGCAAGCTCCTCCTCATTCATTTCTTCAATACTTTTTCCTGCAGCGGGATCAATATCAAGACTGATTTCTTTTTTCACCTTGTCCCTGAAGTCGTCCCAGCCGTAAGTCGTGGTTTTATCTTCGCTTCTGGAACTCAAAAACTCCGAAGCGACTGCCACGCACTTACCTTCAATAATCTCACTTATCTTTTCCTTGAGGTTTTCATTGGTCAGGGCTTCTTTTCTTTCCCTGTAAATAACCTCCCTCTGGGCATTCATGACATCATCGTATTCAAGAAGATGCTTTCTTATGTCAAAGTTATGGCCTTCAACTTTTTTCTGCGCATTTTCAATTGCTCTTGAAATAATTCCGTGTTCAATTGTTTCACCGTCCTTCATTCCAAGACGGTCCATAACTTTTGTAATTCTTTCCCCTCCGAAAATTCTCAGCAGGTCATCTTCCAGTGAAAGATAGAATCTTGATGAACCCGGATCACCCTGACGCCCAGAACGGCCTCTGAGCTGATTGTCAATCCTTCTTGATTCGTGTCTTTCCGTACCTATTATATGAAGACCGCCAAGTTCAGTCACGCCCTCTCCAAGAACAATATCTGTTCCTCGACCGGCCATGTTTGTGGAAATGGTTACAGATTTTTTCTGACCGGCCAGTGCAACAATTTCAGCTTCTTTTTCATGCTGTTTTGCGTTTAATACTTCATGGGGCACCCCTCTTTTTTTCAGCATTTTGCTGAAAAATTCCGAGACATCAATTGAAATCGTACCTACAAGAACAGGCTGCCCCTTTTTATAACATTCGGAAATTTCTTTTATGGCTGCCTCATATTTTTCTTTTTTTGTTTTATAGATCACATCAGGAAAATCATTTCTTACAAGAGGCTTATTAGTAGGAATGACAACAACTTCAAGCCCGTATATTTCTGCAAATTCTTTTGCCTCTGTTTCTGCTGTACCAGTCATACCGCTCAGCTTATTGTACATCCTGAAATAATTCTGAAATGTTATTGAAGCAAGAGTCTGATTCTCATTTTCTATCCTCACATTTTCCTTTGCTTCCAGGGCCTGATGAAGACCTTCACTGAACCTTCTTCCCGGCATCAGCCTTCCTGTAAATTCATCAACTATTACAACCTGGCCTTCATTTACAATATAGTCCACATCTCTTTTAAATATTGTATGGGCTTTCAGCGCCTGATTAACGTGATGGAGAGTCTCAATATGCGAAGGATCATATATATTTTTTATACCAAGTTCATTTTCAATTTTTAGAATGCCTTCATCTGTCAAAAGAACATTTTTATCTTTTTCATCAACTGTATAGTCTGTTGCACTGTTAAGCTTTCTGACAACAAGATCTGCTGTCTTATAAAGCTCTGTCGATTTTTCAGCAGGCCCAGAAATAATAAGAGGGGTTCTTGCCTCATCAATGAGGATTGAGTCAACCTCGTCAACAATTGCAAAGTTCAGCTCTCTTTGAACAAGGTCTTCTTTCCTGAATTTCATGTTGTCACGAAGATAGTCAAAACCGAACTCATTGTTTGTTCCGTAAACTATGTCGCAATTGTATGCATCTTTTCTTTCCCTGTCATTAAGACCGTGAATGATAACACCGACAGAAAGTCCTAAAAACCGGTATACCCTGCCCATCCACTCAGAGTCCCTTCTTGCAAGATAATCATTGACTGTGATTATATGAACCCCTTTTCCTGTTATTGCGTTCAGATATGCAGGAAGAGTTGCGACAAGAGTTTTACCTTCACCGGTCTTCATCTCGGCAATATTTCCTTCGTGAAGAACAACACCTCCGACGATCTGACAGTCAAAATGCCTCATCTCAAGTATTCGCCTGGATGCTTCTCTTACAACTGCAAAAGCTTCAGGCAGTAATGATTCGAGGGTTTCCCCCTCCAAATATCTTTTTTTAAATTCGTCTGTCTTTTTCTTCAGTTCATCATCCGAAAGTTCGGCAGCAGATGATTCAAGGGCGTTAACCTCTTCAACTATTTTTGCTATTCTTTTAAGCTGTCTCTCATTTCTTGTACCAAATAAAGCTTTTAAAAGATTTAATATCATTTCCATTCCTTATAAATTATGTTTTGCAGCCGTATCCAGCTCAAAAAAAGCTGCTGTTAAATCTGTAACTGATTTTTTAAATGCAGACTGTCCCAGGACATCTCAGCACAAACAACAGCTTAAGCTCATTGTACCGATGCATAAAAAACTCTTGAACCAGGAGAATATTTAAATACTCTCTTTTTAAGTAAAAGATATTTATAGAACAAATACAGCAAAATATCAAAACCAAAAACCCTCCTTGGACTTTAAAGGAGGGTTTTAATTCAGCTAATTTTTTACATTATCAAAAGAAAAATCTTATTCATGCCCGGCCCGAAGTAACGGGCAGTATGAAAATATGATCATTTTTTTTTAATCTGCAAATAAATATCAGTCAAGTATGTATTTCTCTGGATTTACAGGTCTTCCGTTGACATAAACCACATAATGAAGATGAGGCCCTGTGCTTCTGCCTGTATTACCCATTTTTGCTATCTGCTGCCCTCTTTTGACTTTCTGGCCGGTTTTTACAAGATATTCTGCAAGATGTCCGTATTTGGTAATTATACCATGACCGTGATCTATGAGCACTGCATTACCCAGAAGCCCTCTTCTACCGACATAAGACACTATCCCGTCTGCGGGAGCCAAAACAGGTGTGCCGTGCCTGTTCGCTATATCAAAACCTTCATGAAATTCTCTTTTCCCTGTAAAAGGTGATTCCCTGTAGCCGAATGAAGAAGTAATCCAGCCTTTTGCCGGACGTATGGCAGGAGTAGAAGCAAGCATGCTTCTTTTGGCCTCCAGAGAACCGAGAAGATCTTCCATATTTTCAATTTTAACAGAAGAGATATTTTTCAGTAAATCGGCATTATCACTCATTTCCCTCACAAGGGAGCTGTGGGAATTTTCAAGCCCTATCCTTGAATCAAGAGGTTCAGGCATGATACCTCCGATTCCGAAAATACCGTTTTCTTCGTTGTTGTCGTTTTTTTTGCCGAGATCCGCAATAATTCTTATTTTTTCCTCAAGCTTGTCAAGCTTTACAAGATTGTCTCGGATCGAATTAATTTCTTCTGCAAAATAATGAAGTCTGTTTCTCTGGGCTTCAATAAGTTCATTTTTTCTTTCAAGCTCCTTCTGAGCTTTCAGAAGCTTAAAGTCAGATTTTTTTACGGAAATGTAATCATAAAACAAAAACATGGAACCTGAGACAAAAACAGCAAGGGCAACAACTCCTGCAAAGGCAAAAATGCCGGAGAATGATAAGGTTCTTATTTTACCGCCGTTTATTATATTTATTATGTATTTCCCAGCCATAATCCGTCTTTATTTTGTGTTATTGTGTACATATTTGAAAAAATTAGCATATATTTTAACAAAAAGTCAATTTAAACAGAGGTTTTTTCTACTTTAGCCATCATAGACTTCAAAGTATTTTTCATAAGCATGGCAATTGTCATCGGCCCGACTCCTCCTGGAACGGGAGTAATCCATCCTGCTATATTTTTTATCTCATCAAAATCAACATCACCTTTAAGAACCGGGATTTTCTTTCCGGTTTTTTCACTTATCTTTTCTCCTACCCTGTTTACCCCAACATCAATCACGCATGCTCCCGGCTTCACCCATTCAGGTTTTACAAGCCCCGGAACACCTGCAGCCACTATAAGAATATCGGCTCTCATACAATGTGACTTTAAATCTTTGGTGGCGGTATGAACAATTGTCACAGTGGAGTTGGCACCTTTATTTTTCTGAAGCATCATATTGGCTACAGGCTTTCCTACAATATTTGATCTCCCAACAACAACTACTTCAGCTCCGTTTGTGTCAATATCCGATCTTTTTATCATTTCAATTATACCTGCAGGTGTGCACGGCGCAAACATTACATTCTTGCCCACAACAAGCCTTCCTACGTTTACAGGATGAAATCCGTCCACATCCTTGTCTGGATTAATTGCAGTGATGACTTTTTCTTCATCAATATGCCTTGGAAGCGGAAGCTGGACAAGTATTCCGTCGACAGTATCATCATTATTGTATTTTTCAATTAAATCAATAAGCTCCTTTTCTGATACGTCTTCACTCAAATTCTCCTGAATTTCCTTAAAACCAACTCTTTCAGCTGTCTTAATTTTTAGTGAAACATATGACACAGAGGCCGGATTGCTGCCGATTAATATTGTCACCAGACCAGGAACACGACCGAATTTCTCCTTCAGTTCCACAGTTTTATCTGCAACTTCGTTCAAGATATCTTCCCGCAGCTTTGTGCCGCTGATTATTTTTGCTTCCATAATTATCTGTTCCCTCTTTGATTAAATTTTAAACTACACAGCCTGAGGCGGAATTAAAAGCCCTTTTTCCTCGCTAAGCCCGAACATTATGTTCATATTTTGAATTGCCTGCCCGGAAGCACCTTTCACAAGATTATCAATAACAGACACAATAACAATCCTGCCGGAATCAGCATCAAGTTTAAGTCCTATATCGCAAAAGTTTGTTCCAGCAACATCTTTAATGTTAGGGAACTCACCTTCAGGCAAAATCCTTACAAATCTCGAGTCTTTATAAAAATCTGACAGAATCCCTCTTAACTCGTTTTCAGAAACAGCTCCAAAGGACTTTGCATATATTGTTGCAAGCATCCCGCGCACAGCAGGAATAAGATGAGGGGTAAAACAGACCGCAGCTGTTCCTCCGGACGCTTCTGAAATTTTTTCCTCAATCTCGGGCCTGTGTCTGTGTGCCATAACTTTGTAGGCCTTGAAACCTTCATCTACCTCACAAAAATGAGTTCCAATGGACAGCCCCCTGCCGGCTCCGCTGACTCCTGATTTGGCATCGATGACAATATCATCACTTTTTATCTTCCCTGATTTAACAAGAGGGAGAAGACCTAGAAGACTGCATGTGGGATAGCAGCCCGGATTACCAATAAGACTTGCCCCCATTATTTTTTCATGATTGATCTCACAAAGACCGTAAACAGACTTTTCAAGACATTTCAAAGCCTTATGCTCACAATAATATTGTTCATATGAATCCTTTGACCTGAACCTGAAATCAGCAGAAAGATCGACAACCTTGACTCCTGATTCAAGAAGTCCGGGGATTATTTCCATAGGTATTTTATGAGGAAGGGCTGTAAAAACCACATCACATTTATCAGCAGTTTTATCCGGATCAAACTCTTCAATCTTGAGATCAGCAATTGTTCTTAAAGAAGGATAAAGCTCTGAAAAAATTCGACCGGAATACTGCCGCGAAGTAATACATGAAATTTTCACATCAGGATGAAAACTCAAAAGCCGTACAAGCTCAGCTCCTGTATAACCGGTTCCACCTATTATACCTGCCCTTATCATTAAAATATCTCCAAAATTATAAATTTTAATCTATATAAACTATGAAACAAACTTCCCTATACCAAAAAAAAACAAGATTAAAAACAGGTTTTGTATTTTTAAGCCCTGTATTTCTAACAGGCAGAAAAAGTTATCCGCCCCCGGAAAAACTAAATCCTGCCATATCAAAACACAGCGCCGGCTGCCGTATTTTTTGCACAAGCTAACTTGATACCCGGTCAGATAAAAGGCAAGCTTTAAAGCCAGCCCGCAGCAGAGCAAACGATAAACATTTAAAATCAATACAAATTAAAAACAAATTAATAAAGAACAATTATTATTTCCAAACAATTATCAATATAAAAATAAATTGTGCACTGCAAAAAAAACACCTTGACATAAAAAATTTTTTAATTAAAATTTAGTCATGGCTTTATCCAGGATTCTTACAAAAATAATCTATAAAATTCTCTCAATCAAGGAGGTTTAAAATGAAAACCATGGAACCGACAAAAATGATGCAGCAAATGATTGATTTTCAGAAAACTGCTTTTGAAAACAGCTATAATGCAATGATAATGATGCAGTCTCAAACTGAAAAAATGGCTGAATCTCTTTTGTCAAAGAACTCCATTCTTCCTGAAGAAGGACAGAAAATGATAAATGAATGGATACTGGCTTTTAAAAAAGGCCGCGATGATTTCAAAAAATCAGTTGATGATAACTTTGCAAAAATGGAAGAGTACTTCACCTCTGCTGTAAAAACTGCTAAATCTGCCGCAAAGGGCGAATCTAAATAATTTTCCAGCAACAATATGAGTCCGTATTATCCGGACTCATATTAAAATTATCAACACAAGAATTTCAGGGGAATTTCATGAATCAGACAGAAATGCTTAAAAATATTCTTAACTGGTATTCCAGCTCATTTCAAAACACTGTAAATGTTATAAATCTCTACCAGGATCAGGCTGAAAATCTCACAAAAAATTTTATAACTAATTCCAATCTGCCTGAGGAGTCAAAAAAAGTTATAGAAGAATGGTTTGAGTTTATGCGCCAGAGCCAGGCAGACTTCAAAGAATCTATGGAGACCGGCCTTAAACAACTTGAAACTTATCTTGTATCTCTTGTTCCCGAGGACTAAATTTATTTAAAGAGGTTTACCATGACTCAAAAAAACAAATTTAATGATTTTTTTTCAGGATTTGATTTTATGATGCCTGAAAATTCTTCTCTTTTTCCTGTTGCAGATTTCAATGAAATTTTTACTTCAGGTATGAAACTTTTTGAAGAAGCATCACAAATTTCTAAAGATTTTATGTTCAAAGGCTTTGACAGCTCTAATTTTTTTTCATTTTTTGAAAATTCAGCTGAAATAATGTCTTCTTCTTATTCAGGTTACCTTGAAATGATGGGTTTTATTTCAAAAGAGTCCTATGATCAGCTTGTAGAAAAATATAATGAAATTCAAAGTGAAATCAACAAACAGAAAAAACAGATTTCCCAGAAAGATACAAAAATAAAAGATCAGGAAAAGAAACTTAAGACTGTAGAAAGAGATATTAAAGGTTTTGAAAAGAAAATAAAAGACCTTGAAAATGAACTGGCTGCAGAAAAAATAAATAAAACAACAGCCCAGCAGAAAAAAGACGCATCTTAAAGGCTGTTAAATATTATTTTTCACCCTTAAATTTTAAAACTTCTTTTTTTCAGCAGTAACTGAAAAAACATACTTTTATTCCATTAATACAAATGGAGATACCTTGTTAATTCAAGGCATTCTCCATTTTTTATTTATAATAAATTAAAGCAATCAGGCCATACAGCATTTTTTATATTTTTTGCCGCTGCCGCATGGGCACGGTTCGTTACGACCGATTTTTTTATCCTCTCTTACATAAGTTTCAGGGACTACAGGCTCTCCGTCAAAAAAATACCATCTATCCTCTTCTTTTTTGAAAACAGCCATTTCATGATGAGTTATAGTTTCAAGTTTTTGCCTGTACTTGACCTTGAACTCTATGACACCTTCCTCATCCTCTTTGAGCCCCTTATTTATGTCAAGAATCTCAAATCCAAGCCAGCTTGATTCTTCCGACCATTTTTTAGTTGCTTTTTTATCATGCTGGGCCTTCTGCTCAGGATGAATTGTATCATAAATATAATCAAGCTCTCCAAGAGTATAGGCACTGTATCTTGATCTTAAAAGCGCTTCGCATGTTTCAGGCAGAACTTCTCCCTTGATATAAGGCTCGCAGCATTTGGAATAATCAAGACCGCTGTTGCAGGGGCAATTTGTCATTTTTTTATCTCCTGATAAGTTTCCTAAAGTTTTCAATAAAAATCAACCAATTACAATTCAAAAGGGGTAAGACTTTCATACCCGTTTTCGGTAACAACTATTGTCTGCTCAAACTGGGCTGAAAGAGAACCGTCTCTTGTAACAGCTGTCCAGCCGTCATCTAAAATATCTACATCCTTTTTACCCAGATTAAGCATAGGTTCAATTGTAAAAGTCATGTTTTCCACAAGGGGAACGCCATAACCTCTTCTGCCGAAGTGCATAATCTGAGGGGGTTCATGGAACTCAATACCTACTCCGTGCCCGACAAACTCTCTTACAACCGAGCACCCGTTTTTTTCAGCATAGGACTGAATTGCATATCCTATATCACCGGTTGTGGCTCCCGGAGCAACAGCTTCAAGCCCTCTTTTTAAAGCCTCTCTGCATTTCATCACAAGTTCTCTTGCCTCTGCTGAAGGAGTGCCTGCAAAATAAGTATAGTTTGCATCTGCATAAAAACCGTTTAAAATTGTAGTTATATCGACATTTACAATATCACCATCTTCAATAACTCTCGGCCCTGGGATTCCGTGACAAATAACTTCATTGACCGATACGCAGACACTTTTAGGATACCCCCTGTAATTTAACGGAGCAGGAGTGCCTCCGTTTTTCAGGGTAAAATCATGGACAAGTGTGTTGATTTCATCTGTTGTTATACCCGGCCTCAATATTTTCTCAACCTCATGATGGGTTGCCATTACAAGATTTCCGGCTTTTCTTATCCCCTCGATTTCTTCAGGAGTCTTGAGCCGGATACCATATTTTTTGATGTAGTATGATTTTATATCTGTTTGCGGATTAATAATTTTCATACAGCATTTCTTATATTTAAGCCCGCTTCCGCACGGACATGGATCATTTCTGCCGATTTTTTTCTTACCTGCAATATTTGTCAAAACCAATATCTTTCTTTTTTTCCTATTATCTGTTATTTTTTTAACTTTGAAAATATCCCCATATAATTTTCAAGTCAATCAAATATAACAATAATATGGAGGAATCATGGAGCTTACAGGTAAAAAAAGTGTAATTTTTGTTGAAGAACAGTTCAATGATCAGGAATTCTGGTATCCCTACTACAGGCTTCTCGAGGCAGGATCAGACGTTGTTGTGTGCGGGAGCGGCAGAACCTCTGTATTTACAGGAAAAGCAGGTACACAGACAAAAGCGGACACAGATGCATCTGCTCTTAATCCTGACGATTATGACATTCTTATAATACCAGGAGGATTTGCACCTGATTTCATGAGAAGAAACAAGGATATGGTGAGCTTTGTTTCAGAAATGAATCTTAAAAACAAGGTAATTGCATCCATATGTCACGGTGGCTGGATGCTTGTTTCAGCAAAGATTCTGAACAACAGAAAAGCAACATCTTTTTTTGCAATAAAAGATGACATGATAAATGCAGGAGCCAGCTGGGTTGACGAACAGGTGGTTGAAGACGGCAATCTCATTACAAGCAGAACACCCGACGACCTCCCTGCATTCATGAGAACAATAATAGCAAAATTCAAAGCCTGAAAAATATGTCTGTAATTTACCCTGAACACAAACTTATTTTCCGTCCGCCGCTGAGCTACATAGATCTGGGAAAAGTTGTTTATAACGGGCGCTACCCTGACATTTACAACTATGCCAGGGATGAGTACATGAGAAGCCTTGGCTATCCCTATACAAAGCTTAACAACGAGGATGAAAAGCATCTTACTGTAATCGAGGCGAATATTAAATTCAGAAAACCTCTGTATTATGATGAAGAAACAACAATTGTTTCAAGGGTCGAAAAAATCGGCTCCAGAAGCATTGTTTTTGATCAGAGAATTTATAAAGACAAAATGTCCACACTGGCCAACGAGTCAAAATTTATAATGGTGTGCATAGACAATACATTCAGATCATCTTCAATACCTGCTTCACTGAAAAAGGCTTTTGAAAATGGGCCTGTCAGCAGATAAAAAACAGCCGGTTATAGGAGTCATGGGAGGGGGAACCGCCTCTCCCGTACATTATAAAATGGCCTATGAACTAGGGAAGTACATTGCCGGCAGCAATTTCATTCTTTTAAACGGAGGAAGAAACAAGGGTATAATGGAAGCCTCAG
>JBFWJK010000021.1:0-29207 GCA_050253255.1 Desulfobacteraceae bacterium
TGCATATGCAGGACATCAGTTCGGTAACTGGGCCGGACAGCTTGGAGACGGAAGAGCCGTGAATCTCTGTGAAATAATAAATCCTGAAGGAAAACGATTTACAGTTCTGCTTAAAGGAGCGGGCCCCACACCCTATTCAAGAGCGGGAGACGGTTATGCTGTATTCAGATCTTCATTAAGGGAGTTTTTGTGCAGCGAGGCAATGCATCACCTCAGGGTTCCGACCACAAGAGCTCTGATGATCGGTCTTACAGGGAAAAAGGTTTTACGTGATATGTTTTATGACGGGAATCCTGAATATGAGCAGGGTGCTGTAGTCGCAAGAGTTGCACCCGGATTTGTAAGGTTTGGAAATTTTGAGCTTTTTGCCTCAAGAGGTGAATTTGATAACCTGAAAAAGCTTGCGGACTATGTAATAAAAACAGAATTTGAACATATAAAAAATACTGGAAAAGAAAAATATTTTCACTGGTTCAGGGATATTGTTGATCTGTGTGCAGAGCTTGTTGTTCAGTGGATGAGGGTAGGGTTTGTTCATGGAGTGCTGAATACCGACAATATGGCCGTAAACGGACTGACAATAGATTACGGGCCTTACGGATGGCTGGAAAATTATGATCCGGGCTGGACACCCAATACAACAGATTCCCATGGAAAAAGGTATGCGTTTGGAAAACAGCCTGAAATCGTGCTCTGGAATCTGTCACGATTTGCAGAGGCATTGTATCCCATAACAGGAGATGCAAGGTTTTTTGAAGATGAGCTTGAAAGGTTCAGTTCGGTTTTCAATGAAAAATATCTTTTTATGATGTCAGAAAAACTGGGTTTTAAAAGTTTTAAAAAAGAAACAGATGTAAATATCATAAAAAATCTTTTATCTGTTTTTGGTTCAGCGGAAACAGATATGACGCTGTTTTTCAGAAATCTTTCATCGGTTTCTCCTGATAATAAAAAAGAGGAAAATTTTAATCTTTTAAAGGACAGCTTCTACTCGAAAGATCCTGGTTATAATTTTATCCGGAAACTTGAATCCTGGCTTGAATCCTATTTTTCAAGGATTGAGAAGGATAAAAGACCTCAAAGCGATAGAATGAAGCAGATGGATAATGTAAATCCTCTCTATGTTCTGAGAAATTATCTTGCCCAGACAGCTGTGGAAAAATTTGAGAAAGGAGACAATTTATACTTTAAAAAGCTTTTTGAAACCCTGAAAAATCCTTACCAGTATCAGGAAGGAAAAGAGGAATTCATGAAAAAAAGGCCTGAATGGGCCAGAAACAGGCCCGGGTGCTCTATGCTTTCATGCAGTTCCTGAGATCATTAAAAGGCTGAATAATAAAAAGTTTATAAGCGCTTTTACTTTATTCAGCTTTTCTGATGCTTTTTCCGAAAAAATTTCTGTATTCATATCTGACAGTTTAATATTGTAGCCTTAAGATGTTATTAACGTTATGATTATAAGGCAATGCAGGGAAGAAAAGTGTTTCTGGCTGCGGGTCTAAGGTTGAGCAGGCAGAATATTTTTAAAACTATACATTTTTCCCCCATGATCTTAATTGTCTTCTGAATAAAAAAATAAAAAATCAGATAGTTACAAAGACTTTACTTTAAAATTACAATGGTTTTACACAGGTGAAAAAATGAAAAAATTCATTAAAAAGATTATCAGGTTCTTTTTGTATCTGACCGGATTCATGCTTGTGCTTTTATGTCTGCTTTATTTTCTGAGAAATCTGATTCTTGATTATGCAATTGAAAAAGGAGGCTCAAAAGTAAACGGAGCAAAGGTTGAAGTTCACGATGTAAATCTCAATCTTTTTTCACAAAGCATTTCATGGGGAAAAATTGAGGCTGCAGATAAAAATGATCCCTGGAAAAATATTCTTGAGACCGGCTTTACAGAATTTAAAATTGAGCTGATCCCTTTGACCGGAAGCAAGGTAATAATTGATTCCATGATTGTCAGGGATATCCAGTCAGGCACTGAAAGAAAGACAGACGGAAGTATTCCTGTACCGGAAGAGGATTTAAAGGAAGATAAGAAGCCTTCATGGATAAAAGATTTTGCATTAAAGCAGCTTGAAAAGGAGAAGCAGGCAATTCCTGTTCTGAACAAAGATTTTTTCAGGGATTTTTCCGATACGGATAAGATTGTGGAAAGTCTTGATCTTGTCACTCCGGTAAAGGTTGATGAGGCAAAAGCTTATATTGAAGAGCGAAAAGTTTTCTGGGAAAATCATTTTAAAAAAAGAAACTATGAACAAAGGGCAAAGGAAATTGAAGCTGATTTCAAAGAAATAAAAGGTTCAGAAAATAAAAAACCGGAAGAGATACTTGCTGCCATAGAAAAAATTCAGGACTTAAAGGAAAAATGCGTCAGCTTTAAAAAAGACCTCCGGAAAGACAGGGTTCTTGCAGAAAAAGATCTGGAAAAAATTAATCAGTATAAAAAGGATTTTCCCGGATGGGTTGAATCAGACCTTGAAAAGGCCGCAAAAGCAGTAAATATTAAAAACGGCGGACTTGAAAGGATTTCTGAAATGCTTTTTGGAAAAAGGGTTGTTTCAGCAGGAGAAAAGATTGTCAAAATAACAGGTCTGATCAGAAATTCACTGAAAAAATCAGAGAAAACGGAAAAACCGGAAAAGATCAAGGCAGATAAGTTCCAGGATCTTCCCGCATTCTGGATAAAAAAGTCGGAAGTTTCATTTCTTGTTACGGAAAGTAATTACTCATTCTCGGGAAATATTTTAAATATCAGTTCAGACCAGAATAAAACAGGCAGGCCAGCTGTATTTGATTTCATGCACAATGACGCAGAAGCGGGAAATATTATATTCAAGGGGATCATAGATTTCAGAGATTTAGAAGATATAATAAGTTTTGATCTGAACTGCACAGATTTTGTATTAAATAATTTCAAACTCACCTCAGATGATCTTGTTCCTCTTGTGCTCAGATCAGGAAGAGCTGATATAGATTCTTCCTTTGTCTCAAAACCTGAACTTATTAAGTTTAGCGGAAATATAAAAATCAGGGATCATGTCTTTGAAAAAAACGGATCAAAAAATCATACAACGCTTGAAAAACTTGTGCTTGAGGCTGCTGAATCTGCTGAAGTCCTGGATATCAGCCTTCTTGTAAACCTTGATAAAAATAAAAAAGAGATTTCAGTTAAAAGTTCTCTTGGCTCCGTAATATCAGACCGGATCAGCAGTTATGTAAAAGGAAAAGCTCAGGCAGAGACAAAAAAAATAGAGAAAATGGTCAGGACAAGAATTGAAGAAAAGAGAAAAGAGCTTGTTTCGTCTTCAGGAGAGGGAAATATGATTATTTCGGAAAATATTTCAGATTATGAAAAAAAGATCGGAAATGAAGAGGAAAAAATCAATGCAGGAAAAAAAGAGCTGGAGAAAAAAATAAAAAGTAAAATTGACGATAAAAAAGATGAGCTTTTAGATAAGCTAAAAATAAAATTTTAGGTGAAAAAATGAGAAAAACCGCATCACTTACTTCATTTATAACTTTTGTCTGTCTCGTAATTTCAAGCATTGTTCTTTTTGTTGTTCCCCAGGGAAGGATTGCATACTGGGCTGACTGGAAATTTCTTTACCTTACCAAGGACCAATGGGTTTCAGTTCATGTAAACCTTGGAATTCTTTTTATAATAAGCCTTTGTTTTCATATCTGGTTCAACTGGAAAGCGGTTCTGGCTTATCTGAAAAACAAATCCAGGGAATTTAAGCTTTTCACAAAGGAATTTAATTTTTCAATCGCAGTTGTTCTTGTTTTTATTTTCGGTACAATAGCAGATATTCCTTTTTTTTCATCAATTACAGATTTGAGCGATTCAATAAAGTACAGGGCGGCAGTAAAATACGGGGAGCCTCCATACGGTCATGCTGAGCTGTCAACACTTGAAGGTTTTTCAAAAAGAATGAATCTGAATAAGGGCGAATGTATTATTCTGCTGAGAAACAAAGGCTTTGAGATTCATGACGAAAATGCGACACTAAAGGAAATTGCAGGGTTCAACAAAACATCCCCCCAAAACATATACCTTGCTTTAAAACAAGCGGGTTCTCAGAGTCCTGGTTTTAAAGGGATGTCCGGGTCTTCTTTTTCAGGGAAAGGAAGGATGAAGCTTTCTTCTGTTGCAAAAGAGTATAATCTTGACCCTGAAGAACTCTCTTTATATCTGAAAAAAAGAAACCTGAAATCGGATATGAATCTTACTGTGAGGGAAAATGCCGAGCTGAACAATATGCGTCCTTCGGAATTTTTCAATATTGCGGTAAGTTTTTCTTCCGGCAAAGAATAACATCCGTTTAAAATCAAAGCCGGACATCTGCCCGGCCTTGTTTTTTATGAGCCTGCCGGCCTGTGGACAGTGAGCTGGGGAAAAGGAATTTCCCAGCTGTTTTCCGTTGAAACTTCCACACACCATGCCTGGATAAGTCTTTTGATCCTGTTGTACATTTCTGCTGCCTCTCCACTGAAATCTGCAAGTACTGCAATATCAAGAGATGAAGAACCTGCACTTGCAAACTCTGTCTTAAGGTTTACAAGAAACTTATCAAGACCGGTCTCCTTTATTTTTTCGTTTATATAATCATTTATTATACCCGGGATTTTGATAGTTATGTCTTTTTGAAGATCATAGCTTAGTCCGAAAATTTCCTTTATCCTGAAATTTCTCGAAAGATTCAGAGGGGAAAGCGAAAGAAAATCGGATGTCGGATAAATTTTTGATGCCCCGCCTTTCATTATCATTGTGACAATTTCATGGGACTGATTTGCAACTTTTCCCCAGGTACCGTCTGAAAGTATTACCCAGTCATTTTTTTTGCAGGGAAAGAACGGCTCATCAGGATTGTTGGGCCTTGAAATAACATCGAGAAGAATTTCAAGCGGTACTCTCAGGGTGATTCCAAGATCAGGGTTTTCGATTTTAGAGTAAAAGTTGATATCCTGAATAATCCAGGGAACACCAAGATAGTTGATCCTTTCTCCTTCCCTTGCCTGGCCTATGTTCAGCATGAGCTTGCTCTGTCTGAACATTTTCGGGATTGTGTTTTTCAGACCCCACGCCAGCCCAAGCAGAAAGATTATTGCAAAGCTCAGCAATGTCCAGTCCTGGGCAATATAGAATACAAGAATGATTGAAATCATTGTCAGAAAAAAAGTCAGAACCCTGTATCCCAGTTCAAAGGCTTTTACATGAAAGGGTTTTTTTTCTCTGTTGTAGCCGGGAATTCTTTTTGCAATATGATCGTGGAGAAACCTGAGCAGCATGACAATCAATATGCTTACAAGTATGGCTGTAAGAATGAAAAGTCCCTTTGTTTTGAAGAATTTTTTGACACTGTTTTGAGTAGATTCAACAAAAGATTCTTTTTTGGATTCCATCTGGCTGAGTTTGAGCTCTGCTATATCTCTTTTGTTTTCAAGCTGCTTTTTTATTCCTGTCCACTCATTGAGAAGATTTTCAAGGTGGTTTTTAAGAGAGGAATCTTCGGAGGATTTTATCAGCTGCTTAAGATTTTTGACTGCTGTTTCCGCATGAGGTACAAGTTCATTAAACTCCTCAATTTCATCCTTTATTCTGGATTTTTGCCTTGATTTTTCAGTAAGCCTCTTAAGTTCGTTTATGCCTGGTTTTACAAGTGATACTACTTCATTTTTCCAGTCAAACTGTTCTTCTTTTTTTTCTGAAAAAAGTCCTGTATCTATTCCTGTTGCAATTCTTTCAAAGTCGTTTTGAGTTTCATGGAGCTGTTTATCAAGTTTCTTCAGCTCTTCCTGAAGGTTTGCTATTTCAGATGCAGAATGAGTGTTTTCAATTCTTTTCTGTTTCTCTTCAATTCTTTCAAGTATTGTTTTTCTAAGTGTTGAAATAGATTTTAAAATTTCAGGGGAAGGTCTGGAGGCGGTTATTGCTTCAAGCCCGGCTTCAATATTTTCACGCTCATCCTGAGAAAAAGCAGGAAATGATGCAAAAATAATCATGATCAATAAATAACAGACAGTTACAGCTCTTGAAGTTTTCATGGCTTCCTCATAAATTAGGATTTGTGCAATAATGATGCAGGATACATTGATTTTATTTTAAATTTTGAGGTTGTAAAGATAAAATCTTTAATTTAGCATTATTCAAAAGAGTTCAGGCTGAGTTGAGGTTTACAGTTTTGTTTTTTATAAATTATCCGGCCTGATAAATTTGAGAAACTTACGGGAGATGCAATGGTTACATATTTTTACTGGGGAGCGGTTTTTTTAGTCGTTATTTCAATACTTTTCGGTCTTGGTGTCAAACTTGAGAAATGGAAGGCCGGAATAATAATCGCCTTTATTTTTCTTTTTGCCGGTTGGGCAGCTTATTATTTTCATTTTGAACAGCTTTTTGTAAAACGCTACGGAGGTGTCATGTCTCTTTCAGTTCCTGAAGGACAGGTTCATATAAGTGCAACCTGGAAAGGCGACAATCTCTGGATAGAAAACTACGATCCAAAAACAAACAGGTGTATATTCAGTGAATATTCAAAGGGGAATCTTCTTGAAGGAAGAGTGGTGATAAAAAACTGCAATCCTCTGATGAGTCAGAAGAAATACTGATTCTTTCTATTCCTGAGTCCATGCAGAAAGATGATATGAATCGGGGCACAATGAAAACTCTAATATCAGAATATAAAATCATTGCATTATCAGTAATCTTTTTTTTCCACCCTTTTTTTTGCTACGGTGCAGAGATTATCAGTTTTGAATATCCGCCATATCTGGATTTTGACAATAAAGGCATTTTTGCCAATATTAACGATGAGATAAATTCAGTTTCAGAAGAAGAGTTTTCAGTTACTCCTCTTCCAAGAAAAAGAGCTGTTCAGCTGTTTGAAAAGCAGAAAAATCTGATTTTCATAGGGGAAAAAAGATATTTTCCTGGTAAGGACAAGTATCTCAGGTCCTGTCCAATCATGGAGTCAGGGCTTGTGCTTGTTTATTTGAAGTCGAGACAAGAGGAATTGTCTTTTTCTGATATTGAGGATTTGAAAGGGAAAAAAGTCGGTGTTTCCCTTGGGAGCAATCTTACCCCGGTTTTTACTGATAAAGGAATTATAGTTGAGGAATGGTCCAGGCTTGAGGGAAACATAAAAAAGCTTGACTTTGAAAGAATCGATTACTGGGGAACAACCGATATTACAGCATCAGCTCTTATAAACAGGTATTTTAAAAATCAGAAGGATAAATTTGTTGTTCAGGGCTTTTCAAAACCCTTTGTCATTGAAGCTGTTGCATGGAAGGATTCAGAAGGGGATAAAATGCTTGATATATATTGCAGGGCTCTGGGGAAGCTTAAAAAAAACGGAAGGCTTGAAAAGATTATCGGGAATTTTTCCTATGAGGAAGCAGGATACTGAAGTTTTTCAGGTTAAGTGTTTTTGCGGATAGAGATATTGTATTTTTTCATTTTGCTTCTCAGGGTGGAAGGGTTGATCCCGAGTATTTGAGCTGCTCCTTTTTTCCCGTTTATTCTGCAGTTTGTATGTTCAAGCGTTTTTTCAATATGATTTTTTATTAAATCATCGAGTTTTATAAGATCTGTGTTTTTTTCAATTCTTTTGTCTGTTTTTTCTTCAACTGGCAGAAGGTTGAAATTTTCAAACCCAAGATACTGTCCTCTGCCCAGAATAAGAGCTCTTTCAACAACATTCTGGAGCTCTCTTACATTACCCGGCCAGTCGTAGTTTTCAAGCTTCCTGAGATCCTTTTCAGAAAGAAGGGGGAGGTTTTTGATATTCATCTCCCTTGCCTTTATTTTGATAAAATAATCCACAAGCCCTTTTATATCCTGTTTTCTGTTTCTTAACGGCGGGATGTTTATTGGAAAAACATTGAGCCTGAACCACAGGTCTTCGCGAAAACTCTTTTTTTCAACCATATGAAGAAGGTCTCTGTTTGTTGCTGCAATTATTCTTACATCAACAGACACAGGAATATTGCCCCCTATTCTGTTGAACTCCATTGTCTGCAGAACTCTTAAAAGCTTTACCTGGGCTGAAAGCGGAAGCTCTCCCACTTCATCAAGAAAAATAGTTCCTCCGTCAGCCTGCTCAAAATATCCTCTTTTGAGTTTTTCTGCTCCTGTGAATGCTCCTTTTTCATGTCCGAAAAGCTCACTGTCAATAAGCGTTTCAGGGATTGCCCCGCAGTTTATTGATATCATTTTTTTGTTTTTTCTTTTTGAAGTCCTGTGAATTTCATGGGCTGCAAGTTCCTTTCCTGTTCCTGTTTCACCTGTGAGAAGAACAGGGCTGTTCATGTGAGAAACCCTTGAAATCATTTTTAAAACTTCTGAAAGTCCGGAGTCTTTTCCCGAAACATCAAAGGATGAATTTGGTCTGAGCTGTTTTTCAAGTTCCTTTTTTTCGGTGGAAAGTTCTTTGTTTCTGCACACCAGGTCGCGGTAGTTAAGGAGGTTTATTACAGAACCTGTGACAGGTTTTTTTATAAGCTTCATTTTTTCAAAGTGCTCTTTTTTAAACACGTTTGTCCCTTTTGAAACTATTCCAAATCCGCATATTGTTGAGGAGCCGAGGCTGAAATTTAAAATCATCACTGAAAATTTTGAGTCTTCATTAAATAGAGGCTTTTTTACAAAATTAAGGAAATGCCTGTTTGTCATTCTAAGCAGGGGGCTTTTTGTGCTTTCCAGAACAAAAATTTCTGTATTGGAAAAATCTTCCAGTTCTTTAATGTATGAACCGGAAAGGTTTATTTTTTCATCAATTAAAATCCCTTTTTTTTCAGTTGCTTCCGCAAGATACCGGAGTGTTTTCGAGTCTGAATCAATTACAAAAACATGAATAAGGTTTATTGGAAAATGTTTTTTCAGAACAAGAACAGACTCGTGAAGTGACTTTTCTATTTCAAGGCTGCTGTAAAGTGACTGGGTTACTTCTCTTATAAGCTGATTTTCGTATTCCATGGATATCTCAAATTTTATGATAGTTTTTAATATAAAAAAATTGCTTTATTTCGTAATTTTGTCAACTTTAATGTTTTGTGGGGTGATAATTAGTATATCTGTTCTTGCACTAATCGCTGATACATCGCTGAACCAGTCTGGCTTTAAATTTTTATCTATATTCAGTAAATTTTTTCAGTTCAGTAAAAATTACTTTATATCGTAATTTGTTTGTCTGTCTCCCGGATTTAAAAATTTTAATTAAACCATAACTGCTTGTTATTATTGCTGTCTGTGTAATTGCTGTTCCCGTGGCACATTAATTGCTTTTTACCTCATATTAAAATTTGAAAAACATATATATCCATAAAACAAAATTCAGGAGAGATTTAAATGGCTGAAAAATTCATAAGCATGAAAAACCTTAAGTTCACACTTCACGATGTAATCGGTACTGAAAATATGGCTGAAAACGGCGACTATACAGAAAAATCAATAAACATGATTTTGCAGGCAGGGTTTGATTTTGCCAAAAATGAGCTTCACCCCCTGTTTGAAGAAATGGACAGAAAAGCACCTGAGCTTGAAAACGGCAAAGTAAAGGTTCACCCTGGGGTTAAAAAGATTTTGGATATTCTTGGAAAAGACGGCTGGATTTCAGCACTTTTTTCTGAAAAATGGGGCGGAGAAAACATGCCGTCTTCAATTATGCACGCCATAAGTTTTATTTTCTGCTCTGCAAACTATTCGGCAGCTGTTTATTCAGGGCTTACATCAGGGGCTGCAAAGCTTATTGATTCTTTTGGTTCTGAAGAACTCAAGAATAAATACATTCCAAAAATGCTTGAAGGAAAATGGCAGGGAACAATGGCTCTTACAGAACCGGAAGCGGGAACTTCCCTTGGAGACCTTTCTACCGCTGCATATCCGGATAAAGACGGAATATATAAAATAAAAGGCGAAAAGATTTTTATTTCCGCAGGTGATCACGACTGCGTTGAAAATGTGGTTCATCTCATGCTTGCAAGAATTGACGGTGCTCCAAAAGGAGTAAAAGGTATTTCACTTTTTGTTGTTCCAAAACTGAGGGTAAATGAAAAAAATGAACTTGAGTCAAATGATGTGAATGTAACCCAGATATTCCATAAAATGGGCTACAGGGGTGCTCCTATTACAGGCCTTTCCATGGGTGAAAAAGACGACTGCACAGGCTGGCTTGTTGGTGAGGAAAACAAGGGTCTTTCCTATATGTTCCAGATGATGAACGGAGCAAGGCTTGAAGTTGGAATGGGAGCTGCCGCAATTGCCGGAGCGGCTTTTCACTCTGCACTTGATTATTGTAAAGGAAGAAAGCAGGGAAGAAAAATGACAGGCGATAAAAAAGCCGGTCAGGTTCCCATAATTGAGCATGATGATGTAAAAAGAATGCTCATGTTCCAGAGGGGAGTTTTTGAGGGGGCATTGTCTCTTATTTTGCAGTGCGGAAAATATGAGGACATGATTAATTATGCCTCTGAAGAGGATAAGGAAAATTATCATCTGCTTTTAGAGCTTCTGACTCCGGTTGCAAAGTCATATCCTGCAGAAATGGGAATTTTGTCAACAAGCATGAGTATTCAGTGTTTCGGCGGATACGGATATTGTGAGGATTTTCCGGTTGAACAGCATTACAGGGATATGAGAATTCATACAATTCATGAAGGAACCACAGGAATTCAGAGCATGGACCTTCTTGGAAGAAAAGTTGTCATGAAAAACGGCAAGGCCTTAAAGCTTTTTGGAAAGGAAGTTTTTAAGACAATTGGTGAAGCAAAGGAAAACGGCCTTGAAAAATATGCAAAAGAGTTGGAAGATGCTTTTAATCTTGTAGTTAAAACAACAGAATTTCTCGGCGAAACAGCAATGACTGAAGGTGTTGATGCTTTTCTTGAAAATTCGGTCTTATATCTTGAAATGTTTGGTCATCTTTGTGTTGCATGGCAGTGGCTTAAAATGGGTGCAAAGGCAAGCGAAAAACTTTCAGCATCTCCAAAAAAGAATGACAAACTTTTTTATGAGGGAAAACTCGGGGTGATGAAATATTACTTTTCCCATGAACTCCCAAAAACAGGTTATCTTTCCTCAACAATAAAAAATAAGGAACATGTGATTTTAAATACTTCAATTGAAAATTTTACAATGTAAAAAGGAGATAAATATGGATAGGGTAATTTTCAAAAAAGAAGGAAAAATAGGAAGAGTTACGCTTAACAGGCCTGACAAATACAATT
Source organism: Desulfobacteraceae bacterium (assembly GCA_050253255.1). Taxonomy (GTDB): domain Bacteria; phylum Desulfobacterota; class Desulfobacteria; order Desulfobacterales; family JACKCP01; genus JACKCP01. Next base: position 11,233 of record JBFWJK010000021.1, read on the forward strand.
CATTTGACCTTGAAATGGTAAATGAGTTTGATGCCCTTTTAGATCAGCTGAGATATGATGAGGAAACAACTGTTCTTGTTCTTGACGGCGGTGATGCCAAAGGATTTTGTGCAGGACTTGATACTGAAAAATATGCAACAGAAATTTTTGCAATGGCTCCTGTGAAAGCCTACGATGCACAGGCAAGAATGAGCCGTCTTTTTCTTAAAATGCGTCAGATTCCACAGCCGATAATTTCATGTGTTCACGGTGCGGCAGCAGGGATTGGGTTTTCACTTGCAATGGCATCTGACCTTAGAATAATCTGTGACAGTGCAAAATTTTCAGCAGCTTACATAAATATCGGCCTTGGCGGGGCAGACATGTCTTCGAGCTATTTTCTTCCAAGACTTATTGGAGCCGGAAGAGCTTATGAATTTCTTTTGACAGGAAACTGGATGAATGCTGAAGATGCAATGAATCTTGGCTTTGCATCCCGTCTTGTTTCAAAGGAAGAACTTGTTCCAACTGCAATGGAACTTGCCAAGGTTATGACCACAAAAAATCCAATGGGAATAAGAATGACCAAGGAAGCAATAAATGCAAACCTTGACTGTGCTGGACTTGAATCAGCTCTTCAGATGGAAGACAGAAACCAGATGATGATAGCTTATACATTTAAGATAAAATAATCATTGAACGAAAACTCGAATTTTATTCAGCTGCTGAATAAAAATTAAGGACTTAAGACAGGTTAGGTCCAAAGACAAAGGCCCCTGTCCCCCCGGGCGGGGGCTTTTAAAAAACTGAAAGGAGGCATATGGCCGGATTTTCACTTGAAAATAAAACAGCTCTTATAACAGGAGCAAGCAGGGGAATTGGAGAAGCAATAGCACATTGCTTAAGCGAAAACGGTGCAAAGGTAATTTTGGTGAGCAGAAAAATAGATGCTCTTCAAAAAGTTGAAAATGATATAAAGGCAAAAGGCGGACATGCAGAATCAATGGCCTGCAATATGGGAGAAATTGATCAGATAAAAGCACTTGTAGAGTCAGTTAAGGAAAAATACGGTACTCTTGATATTCTGGTAAACAATGCAGCTGCAAATCCGTTTTTCGGAAATATGATAGATGCAGAGGAATGGGCCTGGGACAAGATTTTTGATGTAAACCTTAAAGGTCCTTTTTTTACAATAGTTGAGTTTGCAAAACTTATGAAAGAAAACGGCGGAGGAAGCATAGTAAACGTTTCTTCTGTAAACGGAATCCGTCCTGCACCTTTTCAGGGGATTTATTCTGTTTCAAAGGCAGCTCTTATTGCTCTTACAAAGGCATTTGCAAAGGAGCTTGCACCATATAAAATAAGGGTCAACGCTCTTCTTCCAGGGCTTACAGATACAAAATTTGCAAGTGCACTGACACAGGATGAAAATTTAAAGGGAATGATAGTTTCTCAGATTCCTCTTGGAAGGGTTGCAGAACCCGAAGATATGGCAGGAGCGGTTTTATATCTTGTTTCAGATGCTGCATCATATACAACTGGTTCTCTTCTTGTGTGTGACGGCGGTATGATTGCATAATGGAGTTTTGAAGAAAATTTATTTTTGCAGGCAGTGTGGTTTTACTCCCCTGCCTGCTGATCTTTTGTTTTTTTTACATGGTCTAAATAAAGAAAAATAAAAGTACCAGTAATCATTATTGCAAATCCGGTTGGAAAAGCCGACTTAAGTCCCCTTAAATCCATGATTATTCCTGCAAGAACAGAACCCGCAAGCATTCCAAGGGAGTGAGCAACAGTAAGAAGTGACATTACGCCTCCCATTGCATTTTCATTTTTTCCGTGAATTACAGCAAGAGCCATTATTGAAGGCATTGAAATACCGCCTCCAAGTCCGAAAATTATTACAGCTCCAAGTATGGAATAAAACCCTGTTCCAAATCCTGTTAAAAGAAGACCAATGGCACAGATAATTCCGCCTGTAAAAACAAGAACTTTTTTGTTCATTTTGTCTGAAAGATATCCAATGGGAGCGTGCATTATTCCGCTTGTAAAAACTCCGCTCATTACAAGGATTCCTATTCGTGTGGAATTCATGTTAAATTTCTGGTCTGCGTAAACAGGAAGAAAACACCAGATAATTCCAATGCAGGTTGTATATGAAAATCTGAAAACTGCAAGGCCTGCAAAGACTTTGTTTTTGATTAGTTTTCTAAATTTGTATGGTTTGTATGCTTTATTGCGGATACTTTCGTCAGATGTTTTAGGAAGAAAAATAACAGAAAGAAAAAAAGCAAAAAGAGCAAACATACCCATTGAAAGAAAGGCATACTCAAGTGAAAATTTGTCGTTTATAAACCCTCCAAGAAGAGGGCCGAGACTTAAACTTGTAAACATGGAAATATTGAAAATTCCCATTGTTATTCCTTCTTTTCCATCTTTTGTAAGGTCTCCCACATATGCCTGAATAACAGGAAGAAGCATGGCAGATGCTGCTCCGTGAAGAAATCTTATGAAAATAAGTCCTGGTACTGTATTTGTAAAAATAAAAGCGATTGAAACAAGAAAATAGGCAAAAAGTCCTGTTGTAATAAAGGGTTTTCTTCCGTGTTTATCTGAAAGTTTTCCAAAAACAGGAAGAAGAAATGTTCTAGAAAGGGAAAATGCTCCAAATATTAGACCTATGTAAAATCCGCTTGCACCAAGATTTTTTGCATAAACAGGAAGTAAGGGGACAACAATTCCAACTCCTGTAATATTTGCAAAAACCGCAAGAAAAAGGGTTGTAAAAATTTTCTTTTCCATAAAAATCCGTTTTAAATCATTAAAAAAATTTCAGGCCCTGCAGATAGCAGAGCCTGATCAGATTGCTATGTTATAATTTTTTTCTGTAAAAAGAAACTTCTTATTTTTCAGGAAATATTATTGATAATTGAGATTATTTTTTTATAAATTTCTGGAATATCATTAAAAGCTGTAAGCCACACAGTTTCAATATCAACACCAAAATAATCATGGATAAGTTTATCTCTCATTCCGGCAATATCTTTCCATGGAATTTCAGAGTATAATACTTTTAAATAGGGAGAGATTTTTTTTACAGCCTCTCCAATTATTTCAAGCTGTCTTATTACAGCGTCCTGAACTAATTCATTTTCTGAAAACTCATTATAATCAAAGCCTTCAATATATTTTTCTATCCGAACTGCAGAATCACGAATATGTTTTAAAAAAACTGAATCATCACGCTTCATAAATTATTTCCATATCCTTTAAAACATTTTCCCTGATATATGGACTTAATGAATTTTCAGTTACAAGATCAACTTTTTGGCCCACAGATTCGGATAATATTCGTTCAATGCCTGCAAGAAAAATAAGGCTTTTTGGTTTTGAAAATTTTATAAGTATGTCTATATCACTTGATTCTGTTTCTTCGCCCCTTGCGGCAGATCCAAAAAGACAGGCTTTGGAAATATCATTTTTTTTACAGATATCAATAATTATGTTTTTTACTTCAGGCTTCATAAATAATTCTCCTGTTCTTTTGGACTATGATAAAGCCTTTTTTTATAAAAATAAACTGCTTATATAACCAAGTTTATCGGCAATAAGAACAATTCCAAGAAGAATTAAAAATATTCCTGCAAAAATATTTAAAAATTTTATGAATTTTCTGGTTTTCTGCATAAAGCTCAAAAGAAAATGAATAAAAAATGAAAGAACAAAAAAAGGAATTGCAAGCCCTAAAGAATAAATCAAAAGAAGATATCCGCCCTGGGCCATTGTTTCCTGTGAGCCTGCAATTACAAGAATGCTTCCAAGAATCGGGCCTATACAGGGAGTCCATCCCGCTGCAAAGGCATTTCCGGCAAAAAATGCTCCAAGTATGTGAACAGGTTTTTGTTTTAAATGTATCCTTTTTTCCATCTGAAGGAATTTGATCTGAAAAAGTCCTGTTAAATGGATTCCTAAAATTATAACAACAATTCCTCCAATAATTCTCAAATAATTTCCAAATTTTGAAAAAAGCCCTCCTGCAGCTGTTGCAGAAAAGCCCATGAGAACAAACACAAAGGTAAAACCAAGAATAAACATTGAAGTTGAAATTATTATCTGTCTTTTAAGGGACGAATCCTTTTTGCGGTCAAGAAGTTCTTCAACAGAAACTCCTGTAATAAAAGAAAAATATGCGGGTAGAAGGGGGATTATGCAGGGAGAAAAAAAAGATAAAAGACCTGCTCCCAGTGCGGCCGGCATACTTACTGACTGTTCAAACATTGAAATCTGCTCCGGTATTTAAAATTTAAATTTTTTAGTACAGTTAAAATATTAATTTTGTAACTATTCAGCATTAAGAATGATAAAAAAGTCGGTTTTCTGCAAATAACATCTGCTGGCTTTTTATTAGCCTGTTAATGGCAAAAAGCTTTTTTTACTGGTCTGGAGCTTGATCTTTAATGAGGCCCAGAAAAAATTCAGCATTCATGTCCATTTTAGCTGAACAGTTATAATTTTTTTTAATGAGCCTGCAGATAATTACGGGTTACAATTATTTTCCGCTTAATTCAACTCCTCTGTCATGGGCAGCAAAAAGTGCTTTTTCAACAATTTTTTCAAGGTTTTCAGCCATGAATTTATTAAGTGCAGCCTCTGTTGTCCCTCCCTTTGATGTAACCTTTTGTCTTAAAATATCGGGAGATTCACATGTTTTTTCCATAAGTGCAATTGAGCCTTTGGCTGTCTGAAATACAAGTTCAAAAGCATCTTCCCTTGAAAAACCAAGCTTTATTGCTGTATTTACAAGCGTTTCAATAAAATAGAAAAAATATGCGGGCCCGGAGCCTGATACTGCAGTTACAGAATTCATCATGTTTTCTTCAACAATAATTGATTTTCCCATTGAATTCATTATTGTTTCAGCTGTTTCAACATCTTTTGTTCCGGCATTTTTTCCTTTGCATACTGCACTCATTCCCATGCCTGCAAGAGATGGTGTATTTGGCATTACTCTTATTACGGGAAAGTTTTCTGCCCCTTTTGCATCTGTGAATGAATAAATGCAGTTTTCAATAAATTCTGTTGTTATTCCTGCAGCAATTGAAATAATAATTTTTTTAGTGGAAAAATCTGTTTTTTCAAATGCTTCTTTCAATACTTCACCCATTACCTGGGGTTTTACAGCAAGAATAATTATATCTGATTTTTCAATCACCTCATGGTTTGACAGGCAGATGTTTACCTCGTATTTTTCATGGAAGTATTTTTTGCGGTCTTCACTTATATCATTTACAGACAAGATATTATTTTCTGTTATTTTTTTTTCAAGCATTGAAGAAGCAATTGCTTCAGCCATGTTTCCGGCTCCAATAAAACCTGTTTTGAAAAGCATGATTTTCCTTTCTGTGACAATATGAAATTTTTTGAGATATTATATTCAATTTGCGTGAATTTTAAATAAATTTGTAAATTCCGGAGATTTTATTATTGATAGGACATAAAAAGCAATTGTAATATTTTATCGACTTGTATGGGCCAGGAGAGTTTGAGCTGTCGACAATTTTTTTGAAAAAGGTGTAAAATGCCGGAACTTGAATGTGTGTTCTGCAAAGGCAGGGCAGAAATTAAAGGAAGATGAGCCAATGCCAGGGTAATCTGCAGGGACTGCAAAATGGAATCGGCTCTTGATGAGTACAGAAAACAGATCGAATTGTGGCAGGAAAATATCTGTGAAATAACTTTTGGTAAATCGGGTAATGAAAAAGCCGGGCAGAACTGATGATGAAGCCAGAAAGCAGTAATATAAACTCAGACAAGGTTGTTCCTGAAAAGGGGAACATATGCAGATGGTATTTCTGCTGCCCTGTAAAAAAGTTTACAGATATGGGAAAACTTGATCCCTGCTGGGTTGAAAACTACTGTCTTGCCGGAAATAAAAACTGTGTAAGATATATCATGGAAGAAAAGGGTGAATTTCACCCTGACAATATGCTGCCGGACGGAAGCATAAAAAATATTTGAGAAATCAAAATTAAAAAAAGGGGCACACATTTTGTCTGATTATCCGTCATATCTGAAGAAATTATCCGCAAAAGAAAAAGTAAATAATCCTTTTTTGTCTTTCATGGGAATGGAACTTGAAGAATTAAGGGATGGCTATGCAAGATTTTCTATGGAAATCCGCCCTGAATTTTTACAGGGGGCAGGAATAATGCAGGGAGGTCTTTCAGTTGCATTTTCAAGTGAGGTCGTTGCACATGCTGTCATGACAACACTTGAGGCAGGTGAAAATATTGCAACAATTGAACTTAAAAATAATTTTTTGTCTCCTGTGAAAGAAGGAAGGCTTACAGCAGAAGCCTCTGTTTTTAAAAGAGGCCGTAATATTGCAATTGTTGACTGCACAGTGAAAGACGATAAAGGGAGGACTGTTTCCAGAAGTTCTTCTTCAATACTGGTGACAGGAAAAGGTTGAGAAATTTTTTAAATCTTTTTAACAAATTCAGACTTGAGCTTCATTGAGCCTATGCCGTCAATTTTGCAGTCAATATTGTGATCACCATCAACCAGTCTGATATTTTTAACCTTTGTTCCAACCTTGACCACAAGTGAAGAACCTTTGACTTTAAGGTCTTTTAAAACAGTTACGCAGTCACCGTCGTTAAGCAGATTGCCGTTTGCATCCTTAACGCCCTTTTCCTGCTCTTCTGCAATTGATTCTTTTGACCATTCATGTCCGCATTCAGGACAGACAAACATTATTCCGTCATCATAGGTATATTCTGATCCGCATTTTTTACATTCCGGAAGTTCACTCATTTATAAATCCTTTTTTTACAGGCTTGTATTTTAATTATCCGGTGATTTTATCAGTTCGGCATCGATACTGGAATGCCGGAATAAAAATCAGGTGAAATCTGTATGTGAGAGATTTATAACAGATGCTGTTTTTTTTGCCAGTATTAAATAACAATTCAATTGTATTGGTTTTATCCCCCGATCGATACCATTCCGGTTTTTACATCGGGCATTATCTGATGGGCAGAAGACTTGCTTTTTAAGGCTGAATTTATGAAATTGATTATATCTCTGTCATCTGCTCCGCTTCTGATCAGAGCTTTTAAATCATAAAAATTATCTTCCAGAAGACAGGGTCTTATTTTTCCGTCGGATGTGAGCCTTATTCTGTTGCAGTGTGCACAGAAATGGTTTGTCATTGCGTGGATAAAACCGATTTGTCCTTTTGAATTTTTTATTCTGTGCATTGATGCGGGCCCGGCCAGCGGCTTTGAGCCGGTTTTTGAAAGCGGACCAAATTTTTTTTCAATTGTTTTTTTAACATTTTCGGCTGAAAGCCTGTGGTTTTCATAGAAAAGATTGTTTGCAATCGGCATGAGTTCAATAAATCTTATGTGAAAATCGTTTTCAAGTGTTAATCCGGCAAGTTCTTCAATTTCTGAAGAATTAAGATTATTTAAAATCACGGTATTTATTTTAATTGGGGTCATTCCTGCATCCTGTGCAGATTTTATTCCTTCAAACACAGAATTTAATTTGTCTTTTCCTGAAATTTTTATGAAAGACTCAGGGTTTAGTGTATCAAGGCTGATGTTTATTCTGTTTATTCCTGATTTTTTAAGTTTGTGTGCATACCGGGACAAGAGGGTTGCATTTGTTGTAAGGGAGATTTCCTTTATTCCACTGATTTTGTTTATCTCTGCTGCAAGAAGGTCTATGTCCTTTCTTACAAGGGGCTCTCCGCCTGTAAGACGAACTTTTTCAATTCCGTTTTCAGCCATTATTTCCATTGTTTTTAAAATTTCTTCATAGGAAAAAATTTCATCATGAGGAATAAATTCTCTTTTTGCAGAATTGCAGTAGCAGCAGTTTAAATTGCATCTGTCTGTAACAGAAATTCTAAGGTACTTTATTTCTCTCCCCTGGCTGTCGAAAAGCCTGCTTTTCATTTTAAGACTCCGGTTTCGTTGTTGTCACAAGCTCAAAAATGTGACTTTGGGTAAGCCCTCAGAATTTCATCCTGCCTGCTCTTTTAAATCTTTAGCAGATCTGCGGTACTTATATCAAGCTCTTGTGCAGATTCTGTTCAAACATGGGTTTGTTATGGTGCCTGTTAAGGTTGAGTTCCTTTTTTATAATATTCACTCATAATGCTGTCAGGCACCATGCTCCCGCCTGTGGCCCAGATAATATGGGTGGAATTTTTCATTTTATTTTCAAGGTTTTGATTTTTAATATATGCTTTTGCGCTGTCACTGCCTGAAAGTCTTAAAGGACCCGGCATTCCTGCAAGAGCCGAGGGTTCAAGAAATAAATTTTCAGTGTCTTTTGTCATGGCAAGAAGTCTGTAAAGAGTTTTGTCCTTTACGGTGAATACTCCGCTTATAAGTTCTTTAAGTGTTTTACCCACAAATGCAGACGGGCTTGCAACAGCAAGTCCGTCTGCGTCTGTCTTATTGTCCAGACCGAAATCATATACATTTATTTTGTTGTGGAGTCCGGTCATAAGTCCTAAAAGCATGCATGGTGAAGAAACAGGCTCGGCAAAAAAGCAGTGAACATTGTCTTTGAAAAGCTGTTTCAGTCCAAAGGTTATTCCGCCCGGTCCGCCTCCGACACCGCATGGAAGATAAACAAAAAGAGGGTGATTTTCATCGACGCTTATATGCAGTTCACCGAGCTGTTTTTGAAGCCCTGATGCTGCAGCTGCATATCCAAGAAAAAGATCTTTTGAATTCTCATCATCGACAAAATGCATTTTTGGATCTGACTGCGCCTGTTTTCTTCCCTGTTCAACCGCCTTACCGTAATCGGAATCATATTCAATAACTTCTGCCCCTTTTTGTCTGAGCAGATCTTTTTTCCATTGTTTTGCATCTGATGACATATGAACATAGACTTTAAACCCAAGCTGTGCACTCATTATACCGATGCTCAGCCCCAGATTGCCTGTAGAACCTACTGCAATGGAATAACCGGAAAAGAATTTTTTGAATTCCAGGCTGTCAAATACAGTATAATCCTGTCCGGGTTTAATCATGGAGTTTTTAAGAGCAAGCTCTTCGGCGTGCTTCAAAACCTCATAAATTCCTCCTCTTGCCTTTATGGAACCTGAAACTGCAAGATGGCTGTCGCACTTGATAAGCATTTTTCCGCTGATATTTAAACCGGAAACCTTTTGGATTTTTTTTTCAAGAGAATCAGCCTTAATAAGGGGAGATTCAATTATTCCATCTGTTTTGGCAGTTTCAGGGAAAACCTTTGCAATATAGGGGGCAAAACGGACTAATCTTTCTTGTGCCTCTTTGATATCTGCCTGGCTGAGAGATATTTTTTCACAGGCAGATTTGAAACCGCTGTAAAAAGGGTTTGGCCAGAAAACTTCCTCAGAGGAAATTATGCTTTTTAAAAGAGGATTATCCCTGATCAACTTTTTGAGATCTTTTTTTTCCATTGATGAACTCCCTGTTTAGTCCTCTGACAAATCAGACGCTCAGTTTCCTGCCGTTGTCTTCAGGGGTTATTGATAGTATAAGGCTGCATGCATCTTCTGCAAAATCATCAGGAGTTCTGAATGATGAGGCTGAAGGTCCGAAACATGATTTGAGCATATCAGTGTTTATTACTCCGGGATTAAGACTTACAGCAGAAACTCCCGGAGGAAGTTCAAGGGCGAGTGCCCCTGTAAGACCTTCTATTGCCCATTTTGAAGCACAGTATGGAGCAACCTGCGGAGAAACCGATCTTCCCCATCCTGAACTCATGTTTACTATTATTCCTTTTCCTTTTTCAATCATAAGGGGAGTAAAAAATTTAATTACATAAAAGCTTCCGGTAATGTTTGTCTGAATCACACTTTCAAACTCATGAGGATCGACATCCCAGAGGTAGTTGTTTTTATTTATTATTCCGGCATTGTTTATGACAATTTCCGGTGTGCCTGCTATGTCTTTGATTTTAGAAAGCTTTTTATTTACATCTGAGACGTTTTTAATGTCACATTCCAGAAAACAGGAATTGCCTGTACAGCTGTTTTCAAGGGATCTTAGGCTTTCTCTGCTTCTTCCTGTTCCTGAAACAAAATATCCCATTTCTGAAAACTTTCTTGCCATTGCATTGCCGATTCCTTTTGTGACTCCTGTAATAAATATGTGTTTCACTGGTTTTTTCCTTTAAAAGACAAAGATTACAAATTATTGCAGCTGGTTTTCACGGATAATAAAGCAGGCGGGAAATAATGTCTAAAAAGATTTAAAACTCTGTACTTTTTTCAGTTCCTGAGAGAGGAAACTTAAGCTGAGGCGGTAAAACAGACTGCTTTACCGCCGTTATTTTGTTATAAATGAATTATTCGCCTTTAAGTTCTTTAATGCACTGAATTCTGGATGCAAACGGATCCATTATGGGATATCCTTTTTGACGGGCTTCTTTTTCTTTGCTGGCAATGCATTTTTTTACGTCAGACTCAGTAAATTTTTTTGAGTTCTGTCCGCTGTTGTAATTTTGGGCTGATAATGCTGATGAAAATATGAAAAATGATATTAAAACTAATAAAAAAGTGATGAGTGATGTTTTTTTCATGGATATCTCCTCAAAAAATTATAGATAAGTCAGTATTATACAGTAAAAGTATTTTTATTCAAGGTACTGAAAAAATGTTGAATAAGCAAAAATAATCAGACCCGGAATCTTTCCACCATTGCTTTAAGCTGTTCTGCAAGATCTGAAAGTTCTTTGGAGCTTTTTTCGGCACTTTCACCTGCTCTGGTAATTTCCCTGACAGATTCATTTACATAGGAAATTTCATTAGTTATCAACCGGGAGTTTTCAGCCGAATTTTCAATTTCACTGCTTGTGTTCATAACTCCCTGCGCCGCCTGGCTGATGTTGTTTGAAATTTCAGAAGTTACTGCAGCCTGCTGTTCAATTGCAGCGGAAATTGAAGAAACAACCTGCTCCAGTTCATTGATAACCTTATTTATAATTTCAATATTTGATACCGCTTTATCTGTTGAAGACTGAACCTCGGAAATTTTGTCCCTTATGTCCACAGTTGAAGCCGAGGTCTGTGACGCAAGCTCCTTTATTTCAGATGCAACCACTGCAAATCCTTTTCCTGCATCGCCGGCTCTTGCCGCTTCAATTGTTGCGTTCAGCGCAAGAAGGTTGGTCTGGTCTGAAATGTCATTTATAGTTTGAGTAACTGAGCCTATTGAGCTTACAATTTCATCGAGTTTTGTAATTACCGAAGTCAGATTCTGTGATTCCTCCATGGCAGAACTGCTTATCTCTCTTCCTTTTTCAGCATTTTCAGCAATTTCCTTTATCGTTGCATCCATCTGCTCTGCCGCAGCTGAAACAGAATTGAGGTTTGATGATGCCTGTTCCATGCTTGAGGCAGAAGACTGGTTGGTTGTGTTCATATTTTCAGCCGCATTAAGAACCTGTGTTGTTTTTTCCAGGGTTGATTTGGAGTTTTTTGCTACATTTCTGGCTGAATCAAGGATATTTCCGGAAAAAGATGAGACGGATACGGCATTTGAAGTAATTTCTTTTATCATTTCCTGAATTTTTTCCACAAAAACATTGAACCAGTGGGCCAGTGCGCCGAGTTCGTCTTTTGATGTAACTTCCATTCTTTTTGTAAGGTCTCCTTCTCCCATTGCTATGTCTTTTAAACTTTCCACAACAGAATTTATATTTTTTGATATTCTGCCGGCTGTAAAAAAGGAAGCCGCGCCTGTGAGTAAAACAAGGACAGCTACAACTGCAAAGGAGAACTTCATGATCTTCTTGAATATGACGTTCACATTATTGATAAAATCGAGAAATTCCTCTTCATATGTTGAAGCTGCAATGACCCAGCCCCAGGGTTCATAATATGTTACTGCTGCAATTTTTGCTCTGGAGTTTTTTTCACCCGGGTTTTTCCATCCGTATTTAAAAAAATTTACCTGACCGTTTTCAGATGCCACTCCCTTATCAACCATATTTTTTACAATATTTTCACCTGCAGAATTTTTTATGTTTTCAAAATTTTTTCCTGATCCGTGTTCAGGATGAATTATGCTTTGATATTTTATTGTGTCGGTTCCTCCTATGACAAAGGCATAACCTGTGTCTCCGACCTTTATGTTTTCTATTGCTTTTCTCAGTTCACCCACAGATTCCTGGGGCAGGCCAACATACAAAATGCCGGTTATATCACCGGAGTTATTTTTTACAGGTTTATATGCAGTAATATACCATTTATCCACAACATAGGCCCTGCCGATATATGTGCGTCCGGAAAGAACGGTTTCTATCACCTTGTTCTTTTCACCCCCGGGATTGACTGCCGGAATAAATGTCCCGACAGCTCTTTGCTTATCTGTGTTCATTACATTCGTGGCAACTCTGAGCATATCTCCGTTTTCATTGATTCTTTGAAAAATTGTTGCAGTGCCTCCGACCATCTTCTTCACTTTATCAACAATAAGGGCTTCTTCACTGAAGCTGGCTGTATACTTCAGGGGCTGATTTCCTACATAAAGCCTTGGCAGGGTTACAGTGGTTTTTTCTTTAGTGTATTGATTTTCTATTTCAATTGACAATGAATCAGTCCCTGTTTTCAGGCCGCCTGCTGTTTCAAGCTCATTGGAAGCCACTGCGAGATCTCCTTCAAGCTTGTCTCTGAGGAGCAGGTCCTGGGTTTTTACCATGTTGTAAATACCTTCGCATACCAGACTGATCTCTTTTTCCATTTTTTTATTTAAAAGGATTCGGATGTCTTCTGTGCTGGAATTAACGATGAAGCTCATGGAGAGTATTATGGTAAAACCGACAATTACCGGTCCGGATGTGCCGAGCAGAAGAATTTTTCTTTTCAGCCCTGAATAAGACAAAAACCTGAATGCCATAGCTTTCTCCTTTTTATCTGATCAATGATTGAATGATGATAACATAAAGGTTTGTATATATTAATATAAAAATAACGGAGGCGTACAAATTGCATTGTTAAAAAATAATACTGATATTTAAGCTGGTTACAAATGTTTTGAACAGGATTTATCAACAATGATAAAATTCCTGAATTTACAATTTACAAAAGGGAAACCAGGTTTACCGGAGTTGTTCAGAAGTTTGGTTTTTTCTTGTTTTAAAAAGAACATTCCTTTTTTGCATAAACTGCAATGTCCGGACTGTCTGGAGTAAATGGTTTTCCTGCGGCATCACTGAAGAATTGCATAACTCTGAATCCGTTCTCTTCCAGTTCCTTCTGCAATGAATCTTTTGTGAAGTACTGCAGCCAGTTGTAGACAACCCGTGTTTCTGACTGCTCAATTATGGTGTATTTATCAAGGCTTACCTTTTCTTGTTCATACCTGAAGGTATTTAAGAAACCATAATATTTTTCAGGAGACCAGAAGCCGTTCAGCTGGTTTATTTCATATATTGCACACTCTTTTATTTCATTGAATCTGTTTATTGAGTGAACATCAAGAAACAGAGATCCGCCAGGCTTTAAAAAAGAATGAAATTTTTTGAGCAGAGTTTTTCTTTGAGCGGGACTCAGTGCACAATAATCACAAAAAATCATTGTAATAAGATCAAACTTTTTTTCTGTTTTAAACTCAAGATAATTCTTATTAATGTAACAGATATCAAGCCCTTTTTGAGCGGCAATATTTTTTGCATATTCAATAGATGTTTTGGAAAAGTCAATACCAGTGACTTTGGCATGATTTTCAGCAAACAAGGTGGTGTAAAGGCCGGGGCCGCAGCCAAAATCTGCAATGGAGGTATTTGAATCTATTTTGAAATAATCAGATATCCATTTTACAGAACGGTTAATAAAATCCTTGTTACGGGATGCAAGATCAACAGTGTTATTCAAATGATACTCAAGCATTTTTTTTGAGGTATGATCATTGGTCCATAACTCTTCTGCTGTGTAAAACTCAAAAGGTTCAGGACGCGAATTTATTTTTTCAAGATTGTCACACATTTGATTTGCCTCTTTAGTATAAAAAATGTCAGGATGGAATATAATAGTGATTGATCGCGAACACGGATTCTTTTCACTCAAGCATTTGTTTTATTCCCAGGTTATAGTCTGCTTTGAATAGTCAATACTGTATTTTACATTTTTTAAAAAGTTCATTCCAAGAAGGCCTGTGTAATGATCATTATTTCCTGAATAATTAATTATCGAGACTTGGAAATTTTTCAATTTATGAGGCCCCACCATGATATAGTCCAGACAGGCTTTTTCTGAATCGATTTTTCTACCGTCAGCAACTGTTGCATAGCTTTTTTCTCGTTTCCATAAATTAAGTCTGGAAGCTGCCTCGCCATGTATTACTGTAGTAGAGGCTCCAGTATCAAGAAGAAGCATGACCTGTATTATCTGGCTCTGATAAACCAGTCTCACAGGTATAAAAATTTGATGCCCTTTTACCAGAATCCTGCTGGTTTTAGAGTTGAAAGAATAGGGTGATATTTTGTTTGCAATTACTTCACTTGAGCCTAAATTTTTTGAGACGTATGCTTTTTCTACCTTAAGATTTTTAATATGTTTTAAAGGCCTTTTATCTGAAAAATGCATAACACCTGAATTGTCAACCCATGAGTATATTCTGGGTTGATGTGAACTGATTTTTTGAGGAGGGAAAGAAATTTTTTTTCTTACATATTTTTCAGGTTCTGTGTTTTTTTTAATTTTAGGCAGGTTAAACGATATTTTTATATTTTTCAATTCAGATAAATTTTTGCCATGGTTTTTATATAAATCATAAAAAACAAATCCTGCAATGTGAATAAAAGTAATTAGTAAAAATATAAAAAAGAAAGTTAGTTTTTTCACTGCTGAGTTTCCATTGATAAATATTCAGAATAAATTTAATCACGTTTCATATTATTTTATGTACTAAAATATTCCGGAAAATTCAACGGATGCTAAATTGCCCTGTGATCTCTTCCTGTTTTTGACAGGTAGTACTCATAATCGCCTTCATAGGCGGTCATCTGTCCATGGTCTATTTCAAAAACCCGGTTGACGAGCTCTCTTATGAAGTATCTGTCATGGCTTACCAGTATAATTGTGCCTGCAAATTTCTGAAGAGCATGAAGAAGTATTTCACGGGACTGGATATCAAGATGGTTGGTAGGTTCATCAAGAATAAGAACGTTTACAGGACGGGCCAGAATAGAGGCAATAACGACCCGGCTTTTTTCTCCGCCGGATAATGAGCTGATTTTTTTTTCAACCTGATCACCTGAAAACAGGAAGGCTCCGCAAAGATTCATTATAACTCCCCGGCCTTCAAGGGGAAGATTTTCCTGAATGGTTTCAAAAACGGTTTTAGACGGATCAAGAATATCCATTGAGTGCTGGCTGAAGTATCCGATATTTACATTGGCTCCGGTTTTTAATGATCCTTTAGTTGGTTCTGTCTTATTTGCAAGCACCTTTAAAAGGGTTGATTTCCCGGCTCCGTTTATACCGACAACTGCAATTTTATCTTCACGCTGAACCATTCCAGATAAATCTGTAAAAACTGTTTTTTCAGGCATAGCGGGTGTATTCCATGTTTTGCCAAGATTTTTAAAAACAAAAACATCATCACCTGTTCTTGGAGGTTGTTTAAATTCAAATTTTATAACCTTTTGCTGTGGAGGCAGTTCAATACGTTCAATTTTTTCAAGTTTTTTAATACGTGACTGTACCTGGGCAGCATGCGAAACCCTTGCCTTGAATTTTGCAATGAAGTTTTCTTCCTTTGCAATCATTTCCTGCTGTCTGCGGTGACTGGCGATAAGCTCAGCCATTCTCACTTCCCGTTCCCTGAGATAATAATCGTAGTTACCGGAGTAAGTTGTTGTTGCACCATTGGAAACTTCAATTATACGGCTGACAACACGGTTCATGAAATCGTGATCATGACAGGTCATGAGAACTGCACCTTTAAAATCATTTATGAGCCAGTTTTCAAGCCAGATTATGGATTCCATGTCAAGATGGTTTGTGGGTTCGTCAAGAAGGAGAACATCGGGACTTAGTGTAAGTATTTTTGCCAGTGCAATCCGCATTTTCCAGCCGCCGCTGAATGATTCAACTGGTCTGTCGTAATCGTTTGGGCCTATGCCAAGTCCTGTAAGAATTGTCTGGGCTCTGGTTTCAAGGTCATAACCGCCCCGGTTTTCGAATTCTTCGGACACATCACCGTATTCCAAAAGGAGAGTTTCCATAGCATCATCATCCATGGGTTCAACCATGGCAGCTTCCATTTCCCGCATTTTTTTACCCAGAGCAACAATGTCTGAAGATTCAGACATTACTTCGGCAAGTGCTGATCTGCCGGACATTTCCCCTACATTCTGTGAAAAATATCCGACCTTTGTTTTTTTTGAAATGGAAATCTCACCGCTGTCTTTTGACTCACGGCCGGTAATCAGTCTGAAAAGAGTTGTTTTTCCTGTGCCGTTGGGGCCGACAAGTCCTGTTCCTGATCCCGGAAGAATCTGAAAGCCTGCATTTTTAAAAAGAATCTGGTCGCCGTGCTGTTTTGAAATATTTGTTAAATGAATCATATCCGTGTCCTGAAAAAATCAATGCATCTACCATGGGAAGTGTTGAATTGCAAGGAAATCATTGGATTAATTGAGTGGATATCTATTTAATTTAAGAGCTTTGCTCAAAAAACTAAAAACTTAACTTCAGACTTTTTTTTCTCTTGTTTTTAGTTTTGTTTATTCATCCGGATCTATGTCAGGATAATACTTTTTGAGGCATTCCTGGCATATACCATGACTGAACTCAGCATCTGAGTGTTCAAGGATATATTTTTCGATTTGGTTCCAGTATCCTTTGTCATCGCGGATTTTTTTGCAATGTGAACAAATGGGGAGCAATCCCTTTAATTGCTTTACTTCTTTTAGTGTTTTTTCTGCTTTTTCTTTCTGGGCTACCAAACTGTTTGTATACTGCTCAATTTTACCCTCATAAGATGATATTAAGCGGCTAATCTGTCTTTCAAAAAAGACTATAACCACAATTGATATCAGGGAGGCAAAAAATGCAATTGAAAATGAACGAAATCTTTGTGTTTTAAGTGTATTTTGCATTTTTTCAGTTTCTTTTTCAATAAGCTGATCCACATCATCAAGATAAACACCAGTTGCTACTACCCAGTCATATGGCTCGTAAAGTTTGGCAAAGGTCATTTTATGTGCAATTTTTTTTGAATTTAATTTTTTGAAATAATAATCGAAATATAACTCCCCGTTTTTTTTAACGCCGTTTAGTTCTTCTTCGTAAGGCCGTGCCCCCATTATATCCGCAGTATTGGTAGAAAGCCACGAACCTTCGGTTTCAGGAAGATTGGGATGGATCTGTCGCAGTGCATAGTTGTCTCCGCCCTCATAATTTACTATACGATTAACCCAAACGTAGCCGTCATCAATAAGACGCATCTCCCTGATATATTTGCTGATACGATTTATGCTTTCAGCTTTTATCTGTTCTTTTGTCAGCTCCTTTGAAGCATATTCCTCATTGACCTGAGCCCTTTCCTGTTGAATATAGTATATTGTCCGTTCAACTGAGTTACGCAGAAATCTTTTTTTTTCATTTATGATCGATTCCGCTAATTGATCAATTTTAGCAGAGTATTCCTGGTTCAAACTCTTTGTGTAAATTAAAGAAAGGGCTGCAGCGAGAAGAATAATTCCTGAAACAGAACCTATATAAAAATAGAATCTGATTGTGTTTTTCCCTATCTTCTCAAAATTTTGTTCGATGTTTTCTGGCATGAGCAGTCTCTGTTTGGGTTGCAGGAAAATTTAAAACCTGAAGAAGAGCAGGCCGCTTATAGGTAAGCGCTCAATAAACCCCATCTATTCAAATCCCAAAATTTATGAAATAGAATTTATATCCGGCAGTACATTTTTGTCAATGTATTGAGGAAGAAGTGCTTTGTAATCTTCTTCATGAAGTGCAT
>JBFWJK010000022.1:0-27952 GCA_050253255.1 Desulfobacteraceae bacterium
GCCGACAACACCCGGCCTTAATTTTTTTCTGTCCTGAACCATAAACATTGTGCTGTCGGGCAGCGAGCCTATTACACAGTTTGGGCCGTCAATTATAAGTCTTCTGCAAGTCTGTTTTAAATGTCTTAAAAAATCTCTGTCCAAATGATCTTTCATGTCATCATCACTTAAAGGGGTGATAATGTGCTTATATGCATCCAGTCCAAGGCCGAGCTTTTCCATTGTATAGTGAAGAATATGAACAAAAACCTCTGAATCTGACTGAAAACCGGAATACCCCTCAAATCCCCTTGTTCCAAGATATTCACGAATGGGAACAAAAGCTGTGTTTTCTCCGTTGGTCATTGTGGCATAACCCTGGACAAAAAACGGGTGGCAGGCATAAAGATTTATTGCATAATTTGTATTCTGTCTTCCCTGCGCCATAATGGTTTTTGCGAGAATATCGTCTGAAGAATCAAGCCTTAAATATTTACCAACTTTAAGGGGATCTCCAATTTCTTTTATCATCACTGAGTCAGGCCAGAAAGAAAAAACAATCATATCTTCATTTTCCATGCCGATTTTTTTAAGCTCAAGCCTTGTCATCATGAGAAGATATTTTTTTTCATCTTCTGTCATATCCTTCCACTCTGGAGGATAATCGTATGCTCTTATCAGATAGCAGTCCCTTTGCGGAATTCCCACGCATGGTGTATCAAGAGTATTTATTCTGTAATCATAAATCTCTCTGAAGTTTTTTTCTCTCATGAAATCATCAAGAAGATTAAGCCCGTTTTTTGTAAAAATTCCCGAAAGAAGAGGAAGCCCTTGAAATTCCTGAAACTTACCTCCAAGCTCCCTTAAAAAAAGCCCTACCCCTGAACCGTCATGACCTTCTCTCATTACATCAAGGGCTTTTAACGCCTCAAAAGGAGAAAGATGTTCACTGCTGGTCAAAGAAAACAATCTGCACATATTAAAAACTCTCCTGAAAAAATGCCTGCAAAGGCTTTATTTTTCTGCTATAGTTTATTTGTTGTCAATTTGTGAGAACACTTAACAAATAGTGATATAGCAAATAGCGTGCCTTTAATTTTTTCCTGTAAAATCAACAAAAACAAAAATCAAATAATTACATTTTTGAAACAAACACTGTTTTTTTTACATTTTTGAAACATTTTTCATATTTAGTCAAATTTTCTCAACACAAAAACCAGGGAGATATCAATGCAGACAAAAATTACAAAATTGCTTGGAATAAAATACCCGATAATCCAGGGCGGAATGCAATGGGTCGGAACCCCAGAACTTGCATCTGCAGTTTCAAACGCAGGCGGACTTGGAATTGTAACAGCTCTTATAAACCCGAGTCCTGAAGAAGCCCTGAAAGAAATCAAAAGAGCTCTTGACATGACAGACAGGCCCATTGGTGTCAACCTCACTATTCTTCCGACCCTGAAACCTGTTCCATACAGAGAATATGCAGCGGCAATTGTAGAATCAGGAGTTAAAATTGTTGAAACAGCGGGGAAAAACCCTGAAGAAGTAATGCCTGTTTTTAAAGATGCAGGAATTAAGGTTATTCATAAATGCACTTCAATTCATCATGCAAAAAAGGCTGAAGAGCTGGGATGCAGCGCAGTAAGCATAGACGGTTTTGAATGTGCGGGCCATCCGGGTGAAGATGATATCCCCGGCCTTATCCTTCTTCCAAGAGCAAAAGACGAACTTAAACTTCCAATAATTGCATCAGGAGGGTTTGGAGACGGAAGAGGACTTGCTGCAGCTCTCTGCCTTGGAGCAGAAGCTATAAACATGGGAACAAGATTTCTTGCCACAAAAGAAGCACCTGTTCATGAAAATGTAAAAAAAGCTCTTGTGAATGCCGACGAAAAACAGACAAAACTCATTTTCAGAACTCTTCACAATACAGCAAGAATTTACAAGAATAAAATTGCAGAACAGGTAGTTGAAATGGAAAAAAGAAATGCATCCATAGATGAGCTTGCACCCCTTGTAAGCGGGATGAGAGGCAAAAAAGTGTTTGAAACAGGAGACCTTGACTACGGGGTCTGGACAGCAGGTATGGTTACAGGAATTATAAAAGATATTCCTTCTGTTGAAGAACTTGTAAAAAGAATAGTTGATGAAGCCGAAGATATAATAAGCAAAAGATTGATGAAAATCATAGGCGCATAAACTGAGCCCTAAAAGCAAAACCCGGCTCCATGAATCTGAAGCCGGGTTAAATACTACAAAAATGCAAATTTATTTTCTTTTTGCTGATTAACCTTTAATAATTGCCTTTGCAATTTCATCTCCGGCATCACCAACAAAAGGAATCTTTGTTTCACGCTCTGTTTCTCTGTTGCCTGAAACAAGATCATCTCTTGAGATTTCCGAAAGGTTGAATTTTCTTGCTCCTGCAAGAAGCTGCTGAAGTCCTGCTGCAAGCTTGTCTGCAAGTGTCCAGATACCCATTGCACCGTAAGGAATGTTCTTCATTTCATCCGCACCAACTTTTGCCTGAATATCATAGTATCCTGCAAAAATTTCTTCGGCTTTGCTTCCTATTTCAGAAACTGTTTTTGGAAGAGCATCCCAGTTTCCGTTTACAGCTTCTTTTCTTTCAGGACGAAGAACTCCTTCAATGTTTGAACCAAGGAATCCTGGAACCATAAGAGATCTTCCCATGCATATCATCTTTGTATAAGGAGCGCCAAGTGCAAGCCCTTTAAAAATACTGTCTTCCAGCGCAAAACCGCCTGCAAAAGAAAGATCAGTTGTCTCTTCTCCTGCTGCTGCAAGCATTGCTGTATATTCATGTGCCTTAGCATGTAAAATCGGAGAAGGAACACCCCAGCTCTGCATCATGTTCCATGGGCTCATTCCTGTTCCGCCGCCGGCACCGTCAATTGTAAGAAGATCAAGTTTTGCTTCAGATGCAAATTTGATAGCCATTGCAAGAGCTTCCATTCCATAAGCACCTGTCTTAAGGGAAATCCTCTTGAATCCAAGACTTCTGAGGTATTCAACATTTTTCATAAAGTCTTCTCTTACCTGATCAACATTGCTAAGGTTTGTTGCACCAAGTCTGCTGTGACGTGCAAAAGACTTTATAGAACCATTTTTAAATGCTTCCTGAACAGAAGCTTTTTCAGGATCAGGGTCAACAACATATCCTCTGTCTTTAAGGAATTTTGCATATTCAAGACTCTTAACCTGAATCTCGCCGCCGATATCCTTGGCTCCCTGGCCCCACTTTAGTTCCATAATCACTTTATCGCCGTATTTATTGGCAATGTATTCTGCAACTCCGTTTCTTGCATCTTCAACGTTCATCTGAACAATGATTGCACCATATCCGTCATTATATCTGAGATAGGTATCAATTCTTCTGTCAAGCTCAGGAGCCTTTACAATTTTGCCGCCTTCAAGAACAGACTCTTTGTCAACACCAACAACGTTTTCACCTACAACAATAGGTGCTCCCACAAGAGAACATCCGATTGCAAAAGAATCCCAGTATTTTGCAGCAATAAATGTAGAACCAAGAGCACCTGTCATGATAGGAACTCTGACCTTTGTTTTTATTTCCTTTCCAAATTCGCTTTCAAGTGAAACGTTTGGGAAAATACAGTCATCAGGATCATTTGAAAGGCCTGGAGCCATACCTTTTGAGCCGTAGGCATAACCCTGGATTCTTAATGCATTATATGAAATCCCTGTATGGGTGATATTGTTTGCACCTGCAGTAACAACACCGAAATCTCTTGGATAAAGAAGTTTTCTTCCTATCATTGAAGACATCCATGTTTCGCACTTTCCTGTACAGTCAGCACGGCACAGCGTACAAAGACTTGATTCGGCAGGATTGCCTCTGTTTGCAGTACCAAGAACATCGTTACCCTTAGTAAAACGTAGCATACTCATAACAAGCTCCTTCAAATATTTTTTTGTAATTTTGTTGTAAAAATTTCTGGAAGTTAAGCAGAGTATTTTAAGAGAATCAAGCTTTTTTTATGACTAATTTGTTATTTATTTTCAGGTTTATTACAATTTTGTATTTATTTTAACCATAAAACATTTTCTTACTTTTTTGAAATAAAGCTTTTTTTAAGCACCAGGCCTCTGTCAGCCAACACAAGAATATAACAATTTGAATTTAAAAGATATTTTTAATTAGCACACCAGTTAATTCATACTTCAGGTGCTGAAAAACAATAAAACCATCAAAAAAATTACATTTTTGAAATATTACAAAAAAGGCACAAGTTATAATCCAAATATCCAATCAACTTTCACATACCCGAATTATTTAAATTTTTATTTCCCAGAGGGGAGCTAAGGTGTCATTTTTTATGGAAATAAAAAAAGGAAAGGCCGCAGAACCTTTCCTCTGAAAACAGACAGGTTATTTATCTTAAAACCATTATTTTAATCTAAAAAGATAAAACGCTCAACTCAAGTTAAAACAAGTTTATACATTAAACCTGAAATGAATAACATCCCCGTCTTTTACAACATATTCCTTTCCTTCAATCCGCATTTTACCGACTTCTTTAATCTTAGTCTCGGATCCAAGCTCAAAAAGATCATCACAGGAATAAATTTCAGCTTTGATAAAACCCCTTTCAAAATCACTGTGGATAATACCCGCAGCCTGGGGAGCCTTAATTCCGGTTTTAAAAGTCCACGCCTTAACTTCCTTTTCTCCGGCAGTAAAATATGTTGAAAGACCCAGCAGATGGAAAACAGCTCTTATCATTTTTGAAAGACCTGACTCCAAAAGCCCCATATCCTTCAAAAACTCCCGCCTTTCCTCTTCATCTCCAAGGGATGCTATTTCAGCCTCAATCTTTCCGCTTATCACAACAACTTCAGAATTATCCTTTGCTGCAAGCTCTCTTACTTTCTTAACAGACTCTGGCTCTTCTTCAAGGCCGGACTCATCAACATTGCAGCAGTATAAAACAGGCTTCATTGTAATAAGGTGAAGTTCTTTTAAAGCTTCAGCCTCTTTTTCATTAAGTTCAACAGACCTTGCAGGACGACCCTGCTCAAGGGCTGCAGAAATCTTTTCAAGAACAGGCTCGATAAATTTCGCCTTGTCAGATATTTTCTTGTCCTGGTTTTTTTTCATCTTTGGAAGGTTTGCCGCACGTTTTTCAACGGTTTCAAGATCTGCAAGTGCAAGCTCTGTATTTATAACTTCAATATCATCTGTCGGATCAACTTTTCCGTGAACATGGGTAACGTCATCATCTTCAAAACACCTTACAACATGTAAAATTGCACCTACCTGTCTTATATTCCCAAGAAACTGGTTTCCAAGGCCTTCACCTTTTGATGCCCCTTTTACAAGCCCTGCAATATCTACAAATTCCACGCTTGCAGGAACAAGTGATTTCGGATTGAAAATTTTTGCTATTTTATCAAGTCTTGAGTCCGGAAGATTTACAATTCCAATATTTGGTTCAATTGTACAAAAAGGATAATTTGCAGCTTCGGCAGGTGCAGAAGTTAAAGCTGAAAAAATGGTTGATTTACCTACATTGGGAAGCCCAACAATACCGCAGTTTAACATTATAAAAAAAATCTCCTGTATGCTTAATTTTAAAAATTATAATTTTTACAAACTTTGGATAATAAAAAATTTATAAAAGATTTGCCATCAAAAAATAAATCTTCTATAAACTAACAAAAATGTAACCTGAACCGAGCGTTTCATATTTCACCGCATATAGGATCAAATTCCAAAAAAGCTCAATTCAGGTGAAAAACTTTTATGGAGAAAAAATGCCTGTGACACAAGAACTTGAAATTTTATACGATATTTCCCAGACGCTTAACAAGTACACTGACCTCAAAAAATCCCTTTATGAAGTAATGGCCATTCTTGCTGAAAAAAAAGGTATGGTGCGGGGTACAGTTACAATTTTAAACAAATCCAAGAGGGAAATTGAAATTGAAGTCGCCCACGGCCTTTCCAAAACTGCAATGGAAAAAGGGAAATACTGTCTTGGAGAGGGAATCACAGGCTCTGTAATTGAATCAGGCGAACCGATCGCCATCCCCAAAATAAGCCAGGAACAAAAATTTTTAAACCGAACCCAGGCAAGACAGAATGAATCTGAGGTTTCATTTTTTTGCGTCCCTGTAAAAAACCAGGAAATAGTTATCGGGGCTTTGAGCATAGACAAGCCTTACTCCCCGGACTTCAATCTGGACGAAGGCATTTTTTTTCTTTCTGTAGTTGCAGCAATGATTGCAAGACAGGTAATAAACCTTGAAAGAATAAGGGCTGAAAAAGAAAAGCTCAAACTTGAAAACTTAAGACTTCAGGGAGAACTTGAAGAT
This sequence comes from Desulfobacteraceae bacterium, assembly GCA_050253255.1. Lineage (GTDB taxonomy): Bacteria > Desulfobacterota > Desulfobacteria > Desulfobacterales > JACKCP01 > JACKCP01. The sequence goes on from JBFWJK010000022.1 coordinate 6,343, forward strand.
AAATACAGTTTTTCCCAGATAATAGGTAATTCCAACAAAATGAGGGAAGTCTACAAAATGATTTCCCAGGTTTCAGGAAGCAATGCAACAGTTTTAATCAGAGGAGAAAGCGGTACAGGTAAAGAGCTTGTTGCAAACTCTATCCACTACAACAGCCCAAGAACTGACAAACCTTTTATAAAAATAAACTGCTCCGCTCTGCCACCCAATCTGATTGAAAGCGAACTTTTCGGACATGAAAAAGGTTCTTTTACAGGAGCCATAAATCAGAAAAAAGGGAAATTTGAACTCGCAGACAAAGGTACAATTTTTCTTGATGAAATGGGATCTGTTGATCCTTCAGTTCAGGTCAGGCTTTTAAGGGTTTTGCAGGAAAAGAGCTTTGAAAGAGTCGGGGGGACAAAAACCATAAATATTGATGTAAGGGTAATTGCAGCAACAAACAGAAACCTTGAAGACGCAGTAGAAAAAGGGGAATTCAGAGGAGACCTTTATTACAGACTGAATGTCTTTCCTATATTTCTTCCCCCATTAAGAGACAGAAAAACAGATATCTTACTTCTTGCAGATCATTTTCTTGTAAAATATTCAAAGGAAAACAACAAGGAAATCAAAAGACTTTCAACACCTGCAATTGATATGCTAATGGCATATCACTGGCCCGGAAACGTAAGAGAGCTTGAAAACTGTATTGAAAGAGCAGTTCTTTTAAGCGAGGAAGGAGTAATTCACACCTATCATCTTCCTCCTACAATCCAGATGGGAGATTCCACAGACACTCTTCCTTCTGCATCGCTTGAAGAGGCTGTTGAAACACTTGAACGTGAAATGATAATAGACTCACTCAAAAACAGTAAAGGGAATGTCACAAAAGCGGCAGAACTTCTCAAGACAACCGTAAGAAAATTTTCCTACAAGGCAAAACTTTACGGTGTCAACTACAAGGACTACAGATAAAATCGACTTATCTTAAACAGACTAAGAAAAATTACAGTATAATTTTTAGCTCAATATCTGATATTGAGCTTTTTAGTTTAAAAAACAACCCACGCCTGCAAAAACCCTAAATAACAACACAAACAACGTTCAATCTTATTAATTAAAAATCCATATTAACTTTTCTTTACAAATATAAGTTATAATTATAATAATCAATTTAGCTTAATAAACAAATTTTCTGTTCCATAAATCGGGGGTAAAATCATGAAATTCAATCTAAGGGAAAGACTTCTTCTTCCGGTTCTTTGTCTTATTATTCTTGGCATGGGAATTTCTATTGTTCTTTCAAGCAAGAATGCAAAGGAATCAATTTACCAGATAACAAAAAACAGCATGATCCAGACTGTTGACAATGTCGTACAAAATCTCAACTCCTGGCTCACACAGCAGAAAGCTGTTGTTACAACAATTGCCGAAGTAAAAACATTTATAAATTCAGTTGACCGGGAAGAAAGTTCAGAACAAATTATTGATACAGCCTTTCAAAGACTCAAAAAATTTCATTCCCAGAACAAAGGTTTTGAATCATTTTTCATTGCAGATGCAAACGGAATCTTAAAGGTTTCAACATTTGGAGACTCTCTGGAAAAAATAGACATATCCGACAGAGAATACTTCCGGCAAGCAATGAAGAACAAAACTGTTTTTTCTGAAGTAATAACAAGCAGACAATCAGGAAATATTGTATTTACAATAACATCTCCTCTTGTAAAACAGGGAAAAGTACTTGGGGTTATTTCAGGGACTGTTGAAATAGATAATTTCACTCAATATCTGAGCAACATAAAACTTGGAGAAACCGGATATATTTTTATTTGTAAAAGCGACGGAACAGCAATTTACCACCCGGATAAAAGCATTGTCTTAAAAGCAAGCCTTGCAAATTACGACTGGGGCAAAAAAATGATAAAAGACAAATCAGGTTACATGGAATATCTTTGGGGCAAAACCCCGACAATTTCCGTATACAAAAATTCAGAAATAACCGACTGGATTGTTGTATCAAGGGTATCACCAGATGAAATATTCGCGTCATCCAAAAAACTCCAGAAGCTCAACATCCTGATTGCTCTTGTAACAATTTCAGCTCTTTCTCTTGCCATTATTCTCCTGACAAGATTTATTATTTTAAAACCAGTCAATCTTGCTCTTTCATTTGCCCGTGAAATTTCGTCCGGAAATCTTACTGCATCTGTAAATCTCAAAAGAAACGACGAACTTGGTTCGCTGGTTGCAGCTCTTAACGGAATGGGTGAAAAGCTAAGAGAAATGTTCCAGATTAATACATTGAAGGAACTTGTGGAAAAACTGTCAGGAGATTCAGGGAAACTCAATGATATTTCAGAAAAAATGAATACAGATATTGAAACTGCTCTGCAAAAATCGAATCAGGTTTCAATTAAGGCAGTGAATATGACTGAAAACATTAAAATTGTTTCAAAGGATCTTGAGGAAAGCTCAGAAAATATGGCATCTGTTGCCGCAGGTGCAGAACAGATGACTTCCACAATAGACGAAATTGCAGAAAATACAGAAAAAACCGGAACAATCACAAAAGATGCTGTAGAAAAAACAATGTCTGCCTCGGAAAGGATCAATCTCCTTGGGGAAGCTGCAAAAGCAATCGGAGCTGTTACTGTTACAATAAAAGATATCTCAGACCAGACAAACCTTCTTGCTCTTAATGCAACAATTGAAGCTGCCCGGGCAGGAGAAGCAGGAAAAGGATTTGCTGTCGTTGCCGGAGAGATCAAGGAACTGGCGGCTCAGACAGCAAAGGCAACAGCCGATATTGCAGAAAAAATAAAAAATATTCAGCAGTCAACAGATATTACTGTTTCAGATATAAATGAAATCGGAGCAACAATAAAAGATATTGACTCCTTTGTAACTTCAATTTCTGCCGCAATCGAAGAGCAGTCTGTTACAACAAAAGAAATAGCCGAAAGCGTTAATCAGACTTCAATCAAAATATCAAATGTTTCTGCAAAAGTAACTGACAACTCACAGGCAGCATCTGAAATTACAGAAGAAATTGCTGAAGTCACTGAAATAAACAGCAAGCTTGGTCAGGGAAGTTCCGTTGTTAACAAAAGCTCTCAGGAACTTGCAGAACTTGCCGGAAAAGTAAGCAGTCTTGTATCGCAGTTTAAAATATAAAAGGTAACGCCAAAAAAGCTGCCTCATAAAGAATGGAGATGTATTTTTTCATCTCCATTCTTTATTAAGCCTTTTCATTTCAGGCATCATATTTCAAGACATCTCCCCTCTTCAGACTTAAGTCCGATGCATTTCAATCAATCCAGGTAAACCTGCTCATTTTGTAAAATAATTGTAATATCCAATTTTTCTCTGTCTTTTCAACGGCTAATACCATATCTCTTTAATATCTTTTTTAATTATTTAAGCCAGAATCTCAATCTTTAGAAATTTCCGGCTATTTGTCATGAAACGGAGAAATACATGATTTTAAGAACATCTGAAAAATTTAATTTTTATTCTCACCTTGCCGGAGTAATTGCAGCTTCTGCAGGAGCAGTATTTCTTGCAGCAAAAGCGGATTCTTCTCCGACATCCCTTGCAGTATGTCTTGTTTACATTTTTTCTGTAATATTTCTTTTTTCAGCAAGCTCTCTGTATCACGCTTTCAAAAAAAGAGAAAATGAGCTTTCTTTCTGGAGAAAGATGGACAGACTCGCAATTTTTTTCATGATAGCCGGAACATATACTCCGGTAAGTTATTTCTGCCTTGAAGGTACATGGAGATGGGCAATGATTGCTCTTCAATGGGGACTTGTGGCCTTTGGAGCGGTTTCTCAGATTTTTTTCCCCAGAGCTCCAAGGGTATTTTATGCATCTGTCTATCTTGCAATGGGATGGTCAGCAATTTTTCCAATAAATCAGATTCTTTCGAATATGACCCGGACCCAGCAGAACCTTCTTTTTGCCGGTGCTGCCGCATTTACAGCAGGAGGCATAATATATGCCCTTAAAAAACCTGATTTTTTCCCGGGCAGTTTTGGTTTTCATGAACTTTTTCATATAATGGTTCTTGCAGGGGGAGTTTTTCACTACTCATTGATTTACAATCTTATGGCAAACTTTAACAATCTTATTTAAGTAAAAATATAAAAGTAACCAAATGAATAAAGATAAAAATATTAAAAAAAAAGACACCTATAAAACCCTTTTAAAAAAAGACCTGCTTCTTTTCAGACATGAATACGAATCCAATTTCAAATCAGGCGAGTCAAAACCCAAAAAAATAGGCAGACCTTTTTTATTAAAAAACAAATCTTCAAAAACAGGAATTCTGCTTATACACGGTTTAATGGCTGCACCTGAAGAAGTAAGTGAACTTGGAAAATTCTTCCTTTCAAAAGGCTACAGCGTTTATGCACCCAGGCTTGCAGGGCATGGGACATCACCAGAAGATCTTTCCACTAAAAAATATACTCAATGGATAGATTCTGTAAACAATGGTTATGAAGTAATAAAAAATATCTGTGACAACGTAATTATTGCAGGTTTTTCAACGGGAGCAGGAATTGCGCTGTACCTCGCGCTGAATTATCCGGATAAATACAAGGCTGTTGTTTCAATAAGCGCTCCCCTTAAATTTAAAGGAATTTTATTCAATTTCACTGAGATTGTAAATTTATGGAACAAGCTCACTGAGAAAAAAACAGATAAATTCAAAAAAGCTTATGTAACAAACCATCCTGACAACCCCGAAATAAATTACTCCAGATGCCCTGTATCTTCAATTGCTGAAGTAAGAAAAATGATGAAAAAAGTTTACCCGAAACTCCCGGGTCTTTCCATACCCTCATTAATTATTCAGGCAGAAAAAGACCCCAAAGTAGATGGGAAAAGCGGAAAAAAAATTTTTTCAAAAATAAAACACAAAGTTAAATTTTATCATGAAGTCGATTATGACAAACATGGAATTGTCAGAGGAAAAATAACTGAAAAAGTTTTTCCGGAAATAAATATTTTTTTGAAAAATATCAGTCTTTAAAAAATTAAAGCTGCCTTTTTTACAGAACAGCTTTAACTTTCAAAATCTTTACCGGAAATTTTATATGGAAGACTGTTCTTCAAAAAACTGTCTTGAAAACTTTAAATAGGATTTTGCAGGGAGATCGTTAAAAACACTTACCCCTGCTCCGATAACGCTCCCCTCTCCTATTCTTACATCCTGTTTTACCATTGCGTTACTTCCCAGAAACACACCGTTTTCCAGCTTCGATTCTCCGTTCAAAACAGCGGCAGTTGAAATATGGCAGTAATCGCCAAGCTTAACATTATGCTCAATAACAGCTTTTGTATTTATTATGCAGTTGATTCCGATACTGACTCCGGCTGCAATCGATGCAGTGTGCCCCACAATTGTTCCGGGCCCCACCCTTGAATGTTTTGAAACATAGGCAAGAGGAGAAATAACAGTTGCAAGACGCCCTCCGAATGCAGAGATCATTTCAGCAAGCTGCCTTCTTTTTTTACAGGTTTTGATCTGCCCCATAGTAATCAGAAAATAATTGTCTGTTTTTGCATATTTCTTTATTTCGGAATCATCTCCGATAATTTCATATCCAAGAACCTTTTCACCTACTTTTTCAGGCAAATCCAGTATCCCGCCGATTTTATACTTGTCTTCCTGTTCAATTACGTCGATTGCAGAAACACAGTGTCCTCCGCCCCCAACAAGATAAATAGTCTTTTTCATTTACAATTCCTCCGGTAAAAATGCCTGAAGGTTAATATTAATCCATTGCCCCTTTACTCTGTATACCAGCCAAATTATCCTATTTCCAGAGTATTTCTGAGCTTATGCGCTTTTTTTGGCTTTTCTTTAAAAAAATCGCTGTTTATCATGATTTTTTATTAATAATTAAATCAGGCATAAAATAAGGATTATTGTCAGAGCAGTCAGAATAAACATTGTTCAATATAAAATAAAATTTAAATTTTCTGAAAAAAGACAAAAAAATAAACAGTAATTTTTTACACATAATTCCAAGACATTAAAATATATTTTAATTCATGGCTTTATACATTATATATTTCTGTCTTGTATTTCTTGAGATTTTCTTCATTTGAAAACCATTCTGCAGTAATTGCAATTCCCTGTTCCAGGCCTGTTGCCGGAGAAAAACCGGTAAGCCTTTTCAGCTTTGAATTATCACAGCAGAGCCTGTAGACTTCAGAACCTTTGGGTCTTATCCTGTCCTTTGCCTGAACAATTTCAGCGTTTGTTCCCATTTTCTCCTGAATAAGGTCAACAAGCCCCCCTATGGAAACCTCCCTTCCTGAGCCTATGTTTACAAACTCTCCGATTGTTTCATCAGATTCGGCAACTGCTGCAAGACCAAGACATGTGTCTTTGACAAAATTAAGGTCACGGGTTGGGGAAATATCTCCAAGCATCAGCTTTTTTTCACCTTTTGCAAGCTGGCTTATTATTGTCGGAATAACTGCTCTTGCAGACTGCCTGGGACCGAATGTATTAAAAGGCCTTGCAATTGAAACCGGAAGATTGAATGATCTGAAAAAACTCCATGCAATTGAATCGGCTCCTACTTTTGAAGCGGAATACGGGGACTGGGGTTTTAACTGATGCTTCTCGTCAATCGGAACATAATCGGCAGTTCCGTACACTTCGGATGTCGATGTATGAACAATTTTCATGCACCTGTTGTCAAGAGCGGCCTGACAGATATTGAGGGTTCCGGTGACATTTGTATCAATATAGCTCTGAGGAGCAATATACGAATATGGAATAGCTATCAGAGCTGCGAGATGAAATATAACATCAATATCTTCTGAAATTTTTCTTGTAAAATTATGATCTCTGATATCCCCTGAAACCACCTCGATTTCACTGAGATTTTCAATATCTTCAAGCCATCCCCAGTAATTGAATGAATTGTACTGTGAAAGAGCTCTGACAATACAGCCTTTTTCAAGGAGAAGCTCACAAAGATGAGAACCTATGAAGCCGTCAGCACCTGTTACAAGAACTTTTTTATTCTTTAAATCCATATTCGTCTCCGTTTGATTTTTCAGCATTTTCCGACTAATTTATATACTAGAACAAAATCTGAAAAAGAAAAACCCCTTTAAACATCATAAAGGGGTCATATAAAACGATTTTTAACCTCAGATTTAAAAATTATCCTGAATCAGACACCTTTTCCTTAGTTAGTGATTGGCCGAAAACGAGAATTTATTGTTCAGCAACTAGTTAAGATAATCTGCCAGACTCAGTCTCATAACCCTTGCAGAAGATGAAAGAGCTGCCTGATATGCAGTCTCGGAAGCCATAAGATCAGAGATAGCCTTTACAATATCAGCTTCTTCAATTTCTGCTCTGTTTTCCTCATACCTGAATGAAAGATTTGATATAATTGACTGCTTTGTTATAAGCCTTGATTCTTTCATTCCGATCTCGGTAACCTGGCTCAGCTGCTTCTCATAATGGGCATCAAGCCTTGTAAGCGTCCTGTTTATTCCATCAAGATCATTGTTTTCAAGATACCCCTTAAAATCTATCAGGGTTTCAAAAAGTCCCCATGAAGCCTGTTCAGTACTTGTGTTTGTAAGGACGGCACTGTGATCTTCGCTTTCATCAAATCCAAGTGTCACGACAGCACTCCGCCCTGTTCCGCCTTCTGAAACAGGTCTGTCCTCTCCCGAATTCCATAGGAACTCAATTTCATTCAACTCAGTTCCGTTTTCCCTGAATTTGTACTGATGGGTCGCTGAATCATAGGTCACTGTATAGTCAATATTGTAACCTTCTGCTGAAGAGGCCTGTTCCATCTCAAATTCCATGAACTCTGCAAGTTCATCTCCGGAATAGAGACCCGGCTTGATCGTAAATGAAAGTTCCGGAGAGAACTCGCCGTTCTGGGGGAGTTCTCTGAAATTTACCCTGTCGTTTACACCGGCAATGATTTCAACTCCAAGGGGAAGATCTGTTCCGGAATAATCGACAGCTCCAACGCTGTCTGCTGTTGAATCAAACCCCAGAGTTTCGGATGCCGATCTGGAAGCGTTTGGCCCTGAGCTCCATAAAATGTCAAAAGCAGCAGCTCCGGTATTTGACGCATCAAAATTGATTTCTCCCGAATCAGAATCAAAGGTTACATCAAAATTTTCATTCCCTGTTGCAAGAATCATTTTCTTTTCAATTTCAACAGCAAGTTCATCAAGGGAATAATCACCCGGCGGAACTGTTACTGAATAATCTGTCCCGTCTACTCTGAAGTCTATTGTATCATTTACACCTTCTTCAATCTGAGCTTTTGGTGCAAAGCTCAGACCTTTGTATTCAAGACTTCCGGTATCATCTGTATAATTTGAAAATCCCAGAGTCTGACCCAGCCCCTGAGGCCCGCTGTTCCAGTATAGTTCAAGGTCAACTGATCCGGGATAGGTTTCTGAGGCATCGAATTCAAATTTTACATCTTTATTATTGAATCTGACTTCAAATTCATCTGTAAAATCCATTGAGCCAACAGCAAGTTTCATCTGATTTTCGATTTCTTCTGCAAGTTCTTCGTTACTGTATTTTCCTGGTGCAATTGTAATGGTGTGAACTGTTGTTCCGCCATCCACTGAAAAATCCATTGTATCATTTACACCCGCTTCAATTATTCTTCCAAGTCTGTTGTCGCTTATCGCAGGTTCAAAAGATGTATCCGAAACATTAAATCCAATCTCAGGGCCTATGCTCCGGCCTGAATTTTCACCTGTTTTCCAGAGGAAATCTGTTTTTATATATCCGTCAAAAGAATTTTCATCATATGTAATTGAATACTGTTTTGCCTGATCGTTGTACTCAGCCCTGTAATCAAGCTTATATCCGTTTTCATGGGATGCTTTTGTAAGTGCATTTCCTACGGCCTCAGCAAGAGATTCTCTTGTATATGTTCCGTCCGGAATTTCTGCCTTTAGTTCCATATCATGGGGAACAAGAGAAAATTCAACATATTCGCCATTTTCAGCCCCCTGGCTCAGCCTTACTTCAATATCAGCTGAACCGTCTTTATCAAGATCGACATCAAAAGCGTCCTCTGTACCTTCTATTGTTTCAGGAAGATCATAACCAGGATCATTATTCACTTTCCAGACATTGTTTTCCTTGTCCCATTCGAACTGAAGAGGAACAAGATCAGGAGTCCCCTTGTCAAGTGCCTCATAATCCTTTACTTCAACATTGACCTGATCATCTGCCAGAAGCTCTCCGGCCTTGATCTGATCCACCTTGAATCCGCCCCTTATGGTCTCTTTGAAATCAATGGTATTATTAGTGGAATCAACTACAACTTCTTCATCCCAGAAAACCTTTGACCCCCTCTGGCCTACTTCCATTGTATCGGTCTGGGAAATTTTCACCTGATATCTGAACTCGTCACCGTTGTAAATTATATTCCGCGGATCTTTCAGATCATCGGCTACAATAGGCTGAACGTTTGTCTTATTTCCCGCAAATATATACTCACCCTTGATCTGAGTGTTGCCGAGGTTTATAAGTTCTGCAAGCGCTGCATTGACCTGATTGATTGCATCTTTTCTCTGATCTTCATTGACGGAGTCACCGTTCATTTTAAGTGCAAGGGTTTTCATCTCAAGCGTTATATCTTCGGTACTGTCCATTGCAGTTTCAACAGCCCTGAGCCAGGTTCTTCCGTTTTCAATATTTGTATCAAGCTGTGAAAGGTATTTTGTGCCTGACTTGAAATTTAAGACCTGAGTAAGGCCGACGGGATCGTCTGAAAGCTTGTTGATTCTTTTTCCTGTCGAGACAGTGGTATTGTCTTCGGCAAGCTTCCTGTAAAGGCCTCCAAGCTGATGTTTCTGAAGTTCATAAATTGTTTTTGAGGCTATTCTCATATCTCCCCCTTATCTCATACTTACAAGGGTCTGAAGCATTTCATCGGAAACCGATAAAAGTTTTGACGCAACAGTATAGGCATGCTGAAATTTTATAAGACTTATCATTTCCTCATCAAGGGATACCCCTGACACAGTGTCTCTGTCCTGGGTAAGTCTCTGCACCATTGTTTCTGAAAATGAAAGTCCTCTTTCTATACTTACGGCTTTCACACCAAGTCCGCCTACCATTCCTCTGTAGTATCCCTCAATTGATGCACTCACAGGTTCTGAAAAAGCAGGTTTTCCTCTTTCATATGTCCATTGAGCAATTGAAAGCTGCTTATCCTGAACCTGAAGAAGCTCCATTGCATTGGAATTGTCACTCTTTGAAAGATCGCCTTCAGCAACATCCACAGGAGGGTTTATAACATCATCATCAGGATCAAAACCAAGGGTTTCACCCATGGAACTTAAATTCCAGTGAAAAGTTATCTCCTCTTCAGCGGCTCCTCTTTTCTGGGTTATGTCAAACACCTGATTTTCCCTGTTATATGACACTTTATAATCAACTCCGTAATAGCTTGCATCCTCAAGAGCCTTTTCAATATCTGCCGCGAGAATATCAAGCTCATTCTCATTTTTGTATACACCGCCTGTAACTGACGGCTTTATTTCTGCTGTAAGAATACTGCTTTCACCTTCAGAAAAGGAAATTAAATTGTTTGTCCCTTCTGTTACAGTAACAGGAGAAACAACCTTTTTATCAGATGAAACAACATCTCTTTGTGCCGCGGCAATATCTGCGGCTGCAATATTGTTGATATCGGACAGAACCGAATTTACCTTCATTGTTTTTATGTCTGAACCGGTAAAAAAAGTATTTATGCCTGCTGCAGCCATAATTCCCGGTCCGCTGGACTGGTCATCCGAAAAGGCATAACCGTATTCGGAATCATCTGGAGTAATGTCAAAGGAAAGATTCCCTTCTCCCTGAACAGGGATAATAAAGTCAATGTCTATATCCTTTATTCCGTCTCCTGTCAGATCAATTCCAAATCCTTTGTCGTGGGGCACTTCATCCACAGACGCATTTCCAAGAGCGTCTGTTTCCATGGTAAATTTGTCGCCTTCATAAAAACGTCCGCCTGCTGCGAAATCGAGATCCATTCCGTCAACTCCCGGTGCTGCAGGAGAGCCAAGCGGAGGAGTGAGTGTAATTGTTCCGGTCGCTCCTGTATCTGAATTAGACCAGTTTATTATCACCTCGTCTGTTCCGATAACTCCGCCCTGAGCCACTTCAAAACTGTAGACCGAATCAGCTGCCGCAGCAGCTCCGCCGGTCTGTGAAATTTCAGGTGGAGGAGGAACAATGGAGGCATTGAGATAGGCCTTTTCTGTTATGCCGGACATTGTCCACTTACCGTTTGAATCCCTTGTAAGAATAATATCTTCCTGAACAGCTGTAAGAGATGCATGATTATAGACGCTTACCCTTGTATCCGGGAGATGAATATTGCCGCTTCTTTTCAGATCAGTTATTTCAAATCCGTCTGTTTCAGGGGAAATTGAAAGCTGGTTTTCAGGTGTTACGCTTGCTCTTGCGCCTTTTACATTTTTATTGAACTCATCTGCAAAGGTTCTTAAAGTCCATTTAAAATCGGTCTGATCTTCAACAGACGGAACGCCTTTCTCATCTGTATTAACAACAAACATATCCCCTTTTATCATTGTGCCCGAATTGAATCTAAGCCTCATTCCGTCAATTTCAGTTTCAAGGGGCACGAAATAAGGATCAAGAGGGTCAAGAGTAAAAGTTCCTGTTTTACCGGCCTCATTTGACCACTCAATTGTTATGGGATCTATTCCTACTTCCCCTGATGTTTCATTAAGTTCAGGATTTCCCGCCTTAACAACCCTGAATGTATATTTCTGCTGGCTGAGAACTGAAGTCTTGTCAACAGTCAGGTCCAGGGGATCTACATGAGCAAGCCTGTTTGTATTGATACTGAAAGTGTTACCTGCAACAAGATTTCCGGTTCCAATATCAAATGAAATCCCGGGAGTTGGAGGAGTAGCTGTGGAATCTATATTTACAGTTCCGGCATTTATTTCTGAATAACCGCTTTTAAGCCTTATCCCTTCGCTCGAATACTTTTCCCACAAAATAACGGGATCATCTTTTGATTCAAGATTATCAACCATACCTGATTCTACAACGGTAAATTTGTATACAAAGGGAGGATAACTTCCGCCAGTCCCTGAAACACTTCCGCTGAAATTTGAAATCTCAGCAGTGGAAATACCCATATCAAATTCATAATCCTCGTATTCAGCAGGCTCTATGGATGAATTTTCAATCCAGACCTTAAAATCCTTTGAATAATCAATCCTGTTTCCGAAATCAAGGGTTGAAAGCCAGAGAGAATCATCAGCCTTATATTCACCTGTAAGCTGGGTATCAAAATAACCGGCTCCTGCCCCCTGGCTGTGGACAAGATTTATCTGCCAGATCATTTCATTTGTAACAGCTTCAAGATCCGAACGGAATTTGGGGATTGTTTCATCACGCATATCAAGCCATCCGCCAAGCTTTCCTGTCTGAACCCTGTCGGTTATATCCTTGTCATTGCCGTATGAACCTTTCCACATAACCTTGCCCTCAGTAAAATTAAGCCCGTATGTGTCATTGTCATAGACAAGGGTAAACCCGCTTTTGGTTGTAACAACTGTAGACCCGGAAGGCTGCTCGAATGTTTTCACATCAATATATTCACCGAGCTCTCTTATAAGAGCGGTTCTTTTATCCCTTAAATCATTTGCTGTCTGGCCTATTGTCTCCTGGGAAAGTATTGCCTGGTTTATTGAGGCAATTTCTTCTGTGATCTGATTGACCTTTTCAACTCCGGCTTCTATTTCCCTTGTAAGGTCGGTCTGAAGATCTGAAAGAGAATTGTTCAAATTTTTCAATTCTTCTGAAAGCATTACCCCGCTTTCATAAACAGCAATTCGTTCAGCTGCTCCTCCCGGGTTGTTGGAAAGGTCCTGCCAGGAGCCAAAAAAACCTGACAAAAGCGAACTTATTGAACTTTCATCATTCTCATTTAAAAGAGAATCAAGAACATTCATATAATTCTGGCTCTCTTCAAGTGAGGACTTGTTTGAAGTATTTTCAGTCAGACGATATTCCATGTACTTGTTAACCACCTGGGTTATATCATCGACAGTAACACCTGTTCCGAAAATAAGGCCGCCGTAGTTTATAGGATACATCGACTCCATTGGAATGGTCTGACGGCTGTATTCAGGATTGTTTACATTGGCAATATTGTGGCCGGCAACATTAAGACCGTACTGCTGGGCCTGAATTGCACTTTTTGCAATGCTTAGAGTATTGTTGATACCGCTCATGTCAAGCCTCCTGGTTTAAAATCAGACCGCCTGATTTTGCAGGATAAGCATTTTTCCTTGAATAGGTTCTGTTAAAACCGTTGTTGGCTATGACAGAAACAAGCTCTTCAAGCATTCCAAGATATTCCTCGACAAACTGACGGTTCACTGACTGTGTATTGTAAACCTTTGTTTTTACAGACTTAAGTTCCATTGAAGATTTGAGGAAATCCGGGTATTCCTCTTCGTTTTCAATAAGAGATAAGAAATCATCAAGACTGAAATTTTTCACTGAAAGATTGTTTTTTATGCCGTTTCCTCTGAGGACCCTGATTATATCCTGACGTGCAGATTCGATATCTGATGCAATCGCATTTTTTATGTCATTCATTTTCCAGAGGGCATCGAGATCTGAGCGTTTCAATATTTCCCTTTCCTCTTCCAGTACTGATAAAAGTCTGAGGTAAAGTGATTTCTTATCATCCAAAAATTTTTTTATCTCTTTACTGATGCCGCTCATAATGGTTTCTCCTGATGTTTGTACTATCGGCAGATAAATTTTTTTCTTAACAGGGCTTTTGTGTCATAACCTTCAGGATTTCAGATTCACATTGGACCCCTTGCTAAGTTCCTTGTAAAGAAACATTGCAAGACCCGTGCCTCTTTCCCGGTCAGAGGCTTCAAAAGAAATTTTTTCATCATACATTGATTCCCAGATATCTGTACCATGCGATTTTTCAAGGATTCCGCCTTCAGGAACAGTTTTCCTCATTGCCTTGAGCATCTGATGGATCATTATGGCTTCAAAATCCTCACATGCTTTTTTGAGTTTTGCGTCCTCATTTTTCCCTGTTTTTTCATCCAACCCGGAAAATTTTTCCCTGCTGTACTCAATTTTTGCTTCTGTAAGGTTTGCAACATTTCCGATATTCATTGCCGCCTCCGTTTTTTTGTGTATCAGTTTTTTATTCCGGTTATATTATCTCCAGCTTTGCCTGCAAAGCCCCGGCTTTTTTAAGAGCCTGAAAAATACTTATCATGTCCCTTGGTGTGACTCCAAGGGCGTTCAATGCTCTGGAAAGCTCTTCAACAGAAGCTGTTTTTTCCATTACCATGACTTTTCTTTCTTCCTCGGCAACATCAACATTTCTGTCCTTTTCAACAACAGTTTCTCCTTCACTGAGTTCAGGAGGCTGAGAAATGATATTCTGCTCTCTTACTGTTATGCTGAGGCTTCCGTGAGTCAGCGCCACTTTGCCTATCCTGACGTCTTTTCCAATGACAACGGTTCCTGTTTTTTCATTTACAACAACCTTTGCCACACTGTCTGTTTCAATTTCAAGATTTTCTATTGCCGCAATGAACTGAGGTACATTGTTTCTGAGAGTTTCGGGAATTTTTATCTGAATTCCTCCTGAATCAACAGCCTTTGCCTGTTTTTCTCCTACTGCAGTATTTATTGCTTCGGCAGTTCTTACTGCTGTTGTAAAATCTGGGCTGTCAAGTGAAAGCATAAGTTCTGACTTCCCGTCCAGACTTACCTTTACCTCCTTTTCAACTATTGCACCGCCAGGAATACTGCCCACAAGAAGATGGTTTTTTACAGTCCCCACATTACCGTCTCCTGCCGAATACCCGCCAATGGCCAGAGCCCCCTGGGCAAGGGCATAAACATTTGAATCCGCACCTTTAAGAGGTGTCATTAAAAGAGTTCCTCCAGAAAGGCTTTGAGAGTCACCTACAGATGCAACCGTAACATCAATCCTGTCTCCGGTTCTGGCAAAAGGAGGAAGATCTGCCGTCACAATTACAGCTGCAACGTTTTTGGGCTTTACATCATTTTTTGATACATTGACGCCCATTCTTTTGAGCATATTGGAAATGGCCTGAGCCGTGTATACAGTGCCGGCCTTGTCTCCTGTGCCGTCAAGACCGACAACAATTCCATACCCCACAAGCTGATTGCTTCTTATCCCCTTGAACTGGGCAATATCCTTGAGCCTCACACTGAAACAGACCGAAGGAAAGGCAAGAATCAAACATATAAAAACAACAATTTTTTTCATAACGTCCTCCTTAAAAAGGCCATACCTTGTCAATAACCCTTGCCATCCACCCGGGTCTCTGTTTGTCTGCAATTACTCCTGATCCCGTAATCTCAATATCTGCGTTGGAAAGATATGTAGACTCGACCCTGTTGGCCGAGCTTATATCCTTTGCCCTTACAACACCTGAAAGCCTTATAATCTGAGTCTCGTTATTGATTTTCACGTCCTTTCTTCCGGATATGACAAGGTCTCCGTTTGGAAGAACATTTACAACTCTTGCACCAACAGATGCCTGAACACTTGAATTCCGTCCGGTTTTCCCGGAACCTTCAAAATCATTTACAGTATCTGCATTTAAAAGATTACCGGCATTCATTCTTGGATACATTCCTGTAAGATGAGACATTAAACCCAATGCATTTGGAATACCCGCCCTTAACTCCGTTTCCTTTTCAAGATTGGTTGAAGCAGAACTGTTTGAATTTGTGTTCTCAACAATATCTACAATAATTATATCCCCTTTTCTGTGTGCCTGGCCGTCAGCAAAAAGACCGCTGTTGTCCCCCTGCCAGAGAGAACCCTCTTCCATTGAACTTCCATAGCTTAAATCATCGTATGTCTTTGAAGTTTCATCCGGCTTTGAAACAGGAACCGCCTTGAGCGAACACCCTGCAGATATTAAAAGTATAAAAAGCAAAATATTTTTCATTTGAACTTCTCCTTAAAAAGGGACCTTCACACTGTTTGAAGAAATAATTTCTCCTCTCAATTCTTTTCCTGACTTCAGATTTCTTACTGTTATAGTATCTCCCAGATGCCCGTTCTGAAGGGCCTCGCCCCTTGTTACAATTGAAACTCCGTCAGAAACCGCCGCGACCTGAACCTCGTCGCCTCTTTTAACAAGTGAAGGCTTGTATGTCATTGCAGAGGTAATAATTTCACCTTTCCTGTAATTTTTTCTCAGCTTTTTTCCGACAAGAAATCTCTTTTCAGTAAAATAGTCCCCTTTTTCCATCTCAAGGGTAAATTTTCTTATTTCCAGATCATTAAAATCAATTATTTTTCCGCGGTCCAGGTCCTTTGATGCACAGATTATTTCCAGGTCCTTTGAAAGAAAAGCCATGAATTTTATTTTTGTTTCACTGCCGCCTGAAAAAACATTGATTTCACCTCTGTTGTTTCCCGGGCTGATTTCACCTGCTGAAAAATTTACTTCTGTCAGATCAAAATCATTGGAAGAAAATTTTCTGTTCCCCACGAGAATAAGTTTTTTCAGTTCAAATTCATTATCCGGTGCAGTTTTCTTCAGATGCTTTAGAATCAGTTCTGCAGCGTATTCTTCATCAAGAACAAAAAAACTTCCGTTAAGCTCTACACGGTTTTTCATATAAATTTTTAAATTTTTAACACCGTATTCGCCCAGAAGAGACTCAAGACTGGTTTTGTATATATAAGAAGTCTTTCCCGGTTTTATTTCATCATGAACAACAATATCACCTATTTTTTCAGCATCTTCATCCATTTCAGCAATATCAGAAAGCCTTATTTTTTTTTCACTTTCAACCGATACTTTCTCGGGAATTGTCAAAACCATGGAAAAGGCCTTGAAATCAAAATGAAGAATAAGACAAAGCATCAGAAAAAGCGTTCTCATGTCAGCTACCTCTTGAGACCGTTAGCTATGCCAAGCATCGTATCGGCTGTCTGCACAGATTTTGAGTTTGCTTCATAGGCTCTCTGCCCCACAATCATTGCAACCATTTCCTCAACAACACTCACGTTTGACATTTCAAGATAATTGTTTGCAAGTGTGCCGAATCCTTCTTCTCCGGGAATTCCTTCAATGGCATCGCCTGAAGCGTCTGTTTCCCTGAAAAGGTTCTGCCCCATGGCAAAAAGGCCTGAAGGGTTTACAAAATTATAAATAGGAATCTGCTCCTGCATTAAAACCGTATCACCCTGTCCATGGGCAGTGAGAAGTCCGTTTGACTGAACTGTAATAAGAACAGTTTCCTCAGGAATAGCTATTTCAGGCTGAAGACGATCCCCTGCAGGGGTTGTGATAAAGCCTTCACTGTCCTTTGTAAAATTACCGGCTCTTGTATACAGTTCCTCATCACCCCGAATAATTCTGAAAAAACCTCTTCCTTCAATTGCCATATCAAGCTCATTCCCTGTCTGCTGATAATCACCCTGGGTGAATATCTTCTGAACGCTTGAAGGCTTTGCACCCATACCTACCTGTATTCCTGAAGGAATCTGACCGCCGCCCGGAGTTGTAGCACCCGCCATTAAAATTGTCTGGTACATCAGATCCTGAAAATTGGCTCTGCTTTTTTTAAACCCTGTTGTATTTGTGTTTGCAAGGTTGTTTGCAACCACATCTGTCTGAAGCTGCTGAGCCTCCATTCCTGTTGCAGATGTCCACAAAGCTCTTATCATAACTGTTCCTCCTTAATATTATGCAACTATTCCGACACTTGTAACAGCAAGGCCGTCAACCTCATCAAATGTCCGAAGCATTTTTTCAACTGTTTCATAGGTTCTTGAAACCTGAATCATAGATGTCATTTCCATGACAGGTGAAACATTTGAAAGCTCGAGGGCTCCCTGTTCCACACTTATGTTTTCAGGGGCGATTTCATCTGCCGCGTCACCTCTGTAAAGGTAGAGATTGCTCCCGTCCTTATAGAGATTGAGTTTATCCTGGAATGTAACGATATCCAGCTGCCCTATTTCTTCTCCGTCAACTGAAAGAGTCCCGTCTTCAGATATATAAATCTGTTCACCGTCGATCTGAACCGGAGCTCCTCCCATAAGAACCGGAAATCCGCTCTGATTTACAACAAAACCCTCATTATCTAGTGTAAATGATCCGTCTCTTGTATATCTTGGGCCCTGGGGTGTTTCCAGTTTAAAAAAACCTTCATCCTTTAATGCAAGATCAAGCGGATTTTCAGTTTTTCTTATCGGCCCCTGGGACAAATCTGTTGTAATTATTGAATGGAGAGTCTCACTGAAAGACAGAATATCTTTTTTAAATCCTGTTGTGTCTGCATTTGCAAGATGATTTGCTGTAACATCAAGCTTTCTCTGCTGTCTCAGACCACCCTGTACCGGTCTTGTCATTTCAAGAAGCATACATCTTCTCCTTTCATTATTTTTGAAATAGAGAAGCAATGATTATGCCATTAATCAAAACAAAACAATCAAACCATAACAGCTTGAAATATATATATTTTTATATGCCGATATTTAATAAGGATAAAAAATGAGCTGTTTTTTTGACACATGGAAGGAAAAATTTGCCGGTATGAGAAAAAAGCCCGGAACAGCCTGTTAAAAAGGATTTTCTGTTGGTTTTTCAAAAAGACAATCAGTTTTTATTTCTGGAATAGACATAGGCAAGGAGTTCTGCAACAGCCTTGTATAAATCAGGGGGGATTTCATCTTCAAGTTCAAGCTTTGACAAAACTTCTGCAAGATCAGCATCTTCTGCAACCGGAATATTGTGAGCTTTTGCCGTTTCAATTATTTTTTCAGCGGTTTTCCCTTTTCCAGAAGCTTTCACTCTTGGTGCCGAATCACTTGACCTGTCATATTTTAAAGCAACCGCTTTTTTTATTTTTCTGTTTTCTGTCATGCTATTATGCTCAATGTGGAATCATCATCTTTGTCTTTAATAAATTCCTTGATCAAAGACTCTTTTATTTTCTGCTTTTCCACAACCGAACAGAAAAGCAGAACTTCATTGAATCCGGCTTTTTTAAGATTGTTTTTTAAAATATGAAAGCCGTCATCAATTATATTTTTTGCCCCCCCGGACTCCACTCCGAAATAAACTTTTAAATTTTTTCCTGCAAGCCTCAGGTCTGCCATTAAAAGTCCAAGGTTTGACAAGTCAAGTTTTACAACTGCCCTTAACTCTCTTCTGCCCTGCCGGTCTTTTCTGCCATGTTCAATAAAAAATTCACCAAAGCCTGAATCCCTGCCCTGAAACGGAAGAAAAAAATACATTTTTGAAGAGTCTGCAAACCTCAGTGAATTCAGATTTTTCTGATCCTGCATTGTTTCAAGAAATTTATCTGTTCTTTCAATTGTATTCTTTAATTCTTCAGATTTTAAGCTCCCCTTTTCTGCCTGAAATTTCAAAAGACTTTCTTTCAAATTTTTAAGATCTTCCTGAAAAGCATCAAAATTTGAGCCCAAAAAATAGCTTACAGAATTTTTTACTTCCCGGCCTGAAGAATTTGAAGGATTTGTCAAATTCTCAAATATTTTTTCAAGAGATTTCTGGCTCCCGGCAGAGTCAATTTTCGAAGCAGACTTCATAAAGTCAGTTATGTTTTTTTCAAAATTCTTATCAAGAATTTTTAAAATTTCCTTTACGGGAAATTTTGACAAAAGAGATGTCTTGATACTTTCATGACTTAAAACGTCTTTGGAAGATAAAAAATTTTTTACCTCCTTCAAATCAAGATTTAAGGTGTCGCCTTTCTTTAAAAAAATGTCAGATTCGGCTTCAACACTTCCAAGCCCCGTTGAAATTAAAAATTTTGGCAGAGAAACAGTTTTTTCAACCGAACCGTTAATACTGACACTTGTATCTCCACCACCCTTCAAAGAGTTCAAAAACTCCTTTGAAGGGTTAAATTTCAAAGAATTGCCGTTTTCATCAAAAATCATTAAGGCATTGTTTTTAAATGAGGACACCTGCATTTTAATCATATCACCTTTAGTAAACACACTGTCTGAAAACAGTGATATTTTACCCAGATCGGTTTTAAGGGAATACTCAAATAAAGATAA
Organism: Desulfobacteraceae bacterium; assembly: GCA_050253255.1. Classification (GTDB taxonomy): domain Bacteria; phylum Desulfobacterota; class Desulfobacteria; order Desulfobacterales; family JACKCP01; genus JACKCP01. The sequence continues at coordinate 26,469 of JBFWJK010000022.1, forward strand.
GTTTTTTTCAACAACTCCTTTTATCAGGGTGCTTCCTTTTAAATCAGTTCCGCCTGACAATGAAAGAGATTTTAAAAAGTTACCTGAAAAGGGGTTTAAGGGGGAGGACATTTTTTATCTGCCTTTTTAAAAGGACTTCTTCATTTTTTTCCTGAGACTCAATATCATTGAGACTTCTCCGGCACTTATGCCAAGCTCCTTTGATATTTCCTCAACTTTAAGCCCCTTGCTGAAAAGCTCGGTTATTTTGGCATGACTGGACTGAAGAGGCATAATTTCGTCTTGTTCAGGCATATTTTGCGATGAAGCTGAATTTATTGCATTTTCAGCTCTGTTTACAAGAAAAGTCAGGGTTGAAATTCTGCTGTCCAGAGTCTCATTGAGCTGATTTACAATTTTTCGTTTTTCCCTGATAAGCATATCAAATTTTTCTGCGGTTTTTTCAGCTTCATTAAAAAAAGGAGAAAGAAGATCAAATGCTTCCTTTGAGGCTTTTTCAAAAACTTTTTTTTCCATTTCCTTTTTTATTCCTGAAAGGTAGAAAAAAATTCCCGCTACAATTAAAAAATCAATAACAAGAAGAATAGAAATCCATATTTTAAATTGAGAAATATCCATAATTTAGGCTATAGTATCCAGAATATGTTTTGAGTCTTTTTTATTTTTTTCTGACTTTTTACGCTTTTCAGACTTTCTTCTGTCTTTTTCCCTCTGCTTTTCCTTTTCCCAGTCAGATTTTTTTGTATCCGGCATCTGCTGAACCTGGGTTCTTTCTTTTACAGCCTTATCAGGAATAACAGAAGCTGCAACCTGATTTGCATCCTGATGTGCAGACTTCAGCTGCTGAGAGTCTCTTGCTATGTCACCCTGCTGAATTACTATATTTATGCCTGATATACCTGTCATCTGGTACCTCCTGAAAATTATTGAAAGGAGATGTTTTCCTTATCGGAAAAATAAACCGTCTTATATAAATAATATGTCTATTTAATGATTTATTGCAACAATAACTTTAGCTTAAATAGTGATTGCAACAAAAACCAAAAATTTTTTTCACCTCAAAAAGATAATAATATAAACTTTCCAATACTTAATTTTTTTGCAGAAATGTACTTTTTATTCAGGAGGGAAATATTTGTCTGTAAGCTTAAATCAGGTGTTTTTATCTGAAAAAAGATTCCTTTTCTCAGATTTTATAAGCTTTTTCAGCGGGTTAAAATCAGAATTGAGAAATTCGGAAGCTGTTAAAAACCTGAGTCTTTACCAGCAATCTATACCGGGTCGAATTTAGTAAAAACAAGTCCTTTGACTGCGTCTTCTTCAAAGTAATTTGCAAGAATTGTGCGAAGTCTTTTTTCCAGCTCGTCTCTTGAAAGCTTTTCATCTTCAGTTGCAGAAGTTTTTTCAAACTCCTCATCAAGGGCTCTGAACATAATATCTCTGAAAAAAGCATTGTTTTTATTTAAAAGCTCCAGATTTTTATC
>JBFWJK010000023.1:0-27935 GCA_050253255.1 Desulfobacteraceae bacterium
CTTTCTTCAAAGGGAGCCGGTTTGATTAAACCTTTTGAAACATTGTCTTATAAAACAAGGCTATATAATACCAAGAATTTCCATGACTTCTATTATAAGCTGATCTTCTTCAGGTGATACATCAAAGTCTGAATCAGCAACTTTTCTCATCATTTCAACAGCTTCAAGCTTTTCCTCATAATTTTTTATAAGATAGCCAAGACTTTCAATTGCACCTTTAAAATCCTGATTAAGAATTGATGACTGTTCCCTGATAAGCTCCTTTATCGCTTTTTCGGGAACTGCTTTAAGTTTTGGATGAGAGTTTGCCGCAGAAATTATTGCATTTATTTCCTTTTCACTGAAAACATTGTCAATCAGTGCAACTGCAACCATCATTCTTATTACAGCCTCCTCAAAACCTCCCTTGAACTTTCTGAATCGGCTTTCCAGCTGAAACTCTGAAAACTCCTTTTTTTCTTCTTTTTCCCCTGAGGCAGGTGGAAACATTGCTCTTACAAAAGGATTTCCATACATCTGCCTGAAAAGATATTCCTGCCATGCATCCCTTAAATCCCTTTGGAAATCAAGACAGCTCCCAATATATTGGGCACACTTTTCTTCACACACAACAAAAGGATTCTCCCTGGAAGCCTGCACTCTGTTCTTGTGAGCCTGTTTCCCAAACACCTTAAAAAAATACATCACCGGGTTCATATCTGAAAAAACATACCTTACGGCTCTCTGCGGATGATGCATTTTTACCACAGGCGCATTCCATTTATTCACAAGGCTCCGTACAAACGGTCTCATGGTTCTTCTGTAAAATCTGTCATTCCACCATGAAACTGACACCGCAGGATAAAAATTAAGCTCATCATCCTCTGTGTCGTCCAGACCTTTTATATCTTCAAAAGTTCTTTCTTCAAATCTGATATCATATTCCTTATCGCTGTATCTTGGATCACTTTTTTCAATGACCATTTCATACAGACCCGGAGACAGATACCCTACCTTATCCACACTTTCAATAATCCCCTTATGCTCCTTAACTGCAATTCTGTCGGAAATAAATATCCCCATATGCCTTATGTTTTCATGAAGAAGATAAACAATAACCTGATTCTGGTTTTTAATCTCATCAACAGATCCCCATACTTTTATGATCCAGTTTAAAGCCTGCTGAGGAGGACTTATATTGTCTGCCCCCGAAGAAAAAAGCACTATAGGATCCTTTAAATCCTTTAAATCAATTTTTTTGCCGTCTTTGAATCCTATTTCACCTTTTTCCAGACTGTTTTCAATAAAAAGCTTATTGACTATGAAGTTGATTTCCTCTTCAGTCATCATGTAATAGCTGTTCCACCATCTTTCAAACTTCAGGTAATTTCCATGTTCTTTATCAACATTTGAAAACAGTTTATAGGGCTGCCTGAAAAAAGTATTTGCAGGGTCAACAGCTTCATACCCTGAAACAAGATGAGCTCCGTCAAAATAACCGTGCCCCAGGTCACTAAGGAATGATACATACCAGCTTCCTCCCATGATCCCTGTTCTGTATCTCATCACATGCTTACCTTCAACTCCTGCCCAGTAGGAAATTGGAGAACCGTTTAAAACAAGCGGCCCGGCAAGATCAGGTTCTTCTGCTCCCAGCATGGCAAGGGCCCAGCCTGCCTGAGAATTGCCTATGACTGAAGGTCTTGGAGCGTCGGGATGACGTTTTTTAACTTCTTCAATAAACCTGATTTCCGCATTTTTTACATCTTCAAGAGTCTGCCCCTTTTCAGGTTTTGGGAAAAAAATAATATAATAAACAGGATGACCGGCCTGAAGAGCCATTCCAATTTCTGAATTCTTTTTTGAACCTGCGATCCCCGGGGCACTTCCAGACCTTGGATCTATTATTATTATCGGTCTTTTGTCAGTTTCATCAGATGCCGCAAGGGGAGTGACTTCAAGATTTCTCCTGTCTGCAAGTATTCTTTTGTCCCTATCCCTTTTTTCCTGGGCTTCCTTTCTTCTTTTTTCATCACCCCTTCTTTCAACAATTCGTGTCAGGGCATAGTTTACAGGTTTATCAAACGTACGGCCGTCCATGATTATCTCATATTTGAATGAAATAACAGGTGGCTGATCATTTTCAAGATCCTTAAAAAACAGTGAACTTTGCCTTCTCAGAAGATTGCCGATTATGGCTCCTCTCTGTGACCTGTCTATTACATATTCAAAAAAAGGGTGACAGGAGCTTAAATACTCCAGAGGCTGTTTCATTGAAAAGGCGCCAAACGAAAAATGACTATTCATATTCTTTCTCCGCTCCATTTTAGCCTTGTCTTAAGAACATCAAAATAAGACTGATCAGGCAGGGTTACAAGATGAACGGGACTCGACTTTTTTATTACCACACAGTCTCCGTGAAAAAGTTCAGCTTCTTTCTGACCGTCAACACTGAGCTTCAACGGATAAGCCGATTTTGACGCAAGTCTTGCACAGATTGTACTTTTGTCGTGTATTATAAGCGGTCTGTTTGTCAATGTAAACGGACAAATGGGAACAAGAAGCATTGCCTCTATCACAGGATGAACAACAGGTCCCCCTGATGCAAGGGAATAGGCTGTAGATCCAGTTGGTGTAGATATTATCAATCCGTCTCCGGAATATGTGGTAACATTTCTGGCATCAATTTCCACATCGATCCTTGAAAGGCCGGCAGGTCCTGATTTACCTATTACAGCCTCATTTAATGCAAGCTGAGAAAAAACAGATTCTTTATTTCTTATAAGCTCAACCTTAAATCTCATCCTTTTTTCAACGGAGAATTCTTTACTTAAAACCTTTTCCGCGGCCTCATAAAGTCTTGAGCCTTCAGTTTCTGCAAGAAACCCCACTTCACCGAACTTTATTCCCATCAGGGGAATTTTGCCTTCTCCAGCCCATCTTGCTGCAGAAAGAAAAGTTCCGTCTCCTCCGAGAACAAAAATAATGTCCAGATTTTCAGGAGCACGGGAAGGAAAAGGAGGGCTCAGATGATCTCTTTTTTCTCTGAAAACAACCTCAATCCCTTTTTCAACAAGCCAATCTCCAAATTCTCTGGAAATTTTTTTCACCTTTAAATCGGTTTCCTTAACAACAATCCCTGCTCTCATTTTTCCACCCGGTTTACACTTTGATTTTTATCTGAATAGAGGGTTACACATTATTTAAACTAATGAAACAAAAAAGGGCCGGAAAACGGCCCTTTTTAATTTTTTATTTTTTAAGACACCAAAAAAGCCCCGGCTTTATTCATTGCCCTTTTTCAATGCTATTTTAATGCAGATAGCAGCTCCGCCCCAGGTTACACCCAGACCGAAAACCATCATAAGAATTGCTGTAAAATCCATTTTAATCCCCCTTATATCAATCTTCTTTGGTAATGGAGTGAATAATTACACCGAACACAAAAACACCTATCACTACAGCCCAGCCGTACATAAGAAGAGCTTCGAAGGGATATCCTTCATAGGGCTTTGCAAGGTCACTCATAAGATTTCTTATACCCATGTATCCAAGAACAATAGGAGTTACTGCCATAAGACAGAAATTCCACCATTTGCCGACTGCAAAATCTGAAATTGCATTTACATGTTCTCTTACAGCTTCAAGCCTGAACAGCCATCCGATGAAAAGAACTTCAACTATACCGGCAAATACAATACCGAAGTTATTTATAAAATGGTCTGTAATATCAAGAACATAAAGACCGCCTTCGGTCATAAAGACAATACTTACAAGAAAGCCGATAAAGACATACCCTGTAACTGCTGTTTTTCTTGTAACAGAAAATTTATCCATTACAGCTGAACAGCATGCCTCGGAAATTGAAATCATGGAAGAAAGACCGGCAAAAACTATGCATAAAAAGAAAAGCGGTCCGAAAAACCATGGAGCGGGAAGAAGATTGATGGCTTTTGGAATAGTAACAAATGCAAGTCCTACACCTGCTCCCGCAACATCCTGAATTCCAACACCTTCTTTTGCAGCCATATATCCAAGAACTCCGAAAACCATGATACCTGCAAGCATACTGAATCCGCAGTTGATAAACGCTGTCATCATGCCGTTATTATTGATATCTGAATCTTCAGGAAGATAACTTGAATATGTAATCATGATTGCAAAGCATATGCTCAATGTGAAAAAAATCTGACCGTATGCATCTACCCACACCTTGGGCTCAAAAATCTTGCTGAAATCAGGCTTGAAAAGATAATTAAGACCGGTTAAAGCTCCGTCAAGCGTTACAGCACGAAACATTAAAAGCAGAATAAGAACAAAAAGAACCGGCATGAAAATTTTGTTTGCTACTTCAATGCCTTTTTTTACACCGCTGAAAAGAACAAACCATGTAACAGCCCATACAAGTGCTGTTGCAATGAAAACAGGCCATACAATTCCGCCCAGATTCAATGCTGAATCGGAAAGCTTTAAAAAGTCTCCGAAAAAAAATCCTTTTGTATTTTCTCCCCAGGACTGTGTAAAAGAAAATTTCAGGTAATTGACACCCCACCCTATTACAACAACGTAATAAACTGAAATAACAAAAGAAACAAGAACCTGCCACCAGCCGAGCCATTCCCATTTTGAAGTTATTGACGAAAAGGTTTTAGGAGCAGCACCCTTATATTTATGCCCAAGGCCGAATTCCATTATTATAATCGGAATACCTGCTGTAATAAGTGCAAAAAAGTAAGGAATCAGAAATGCACCGCCGCCGTTGTCATAAACCATATAAGGAAATCTCCAGATATTGCCGAGTCCTATGGCTGACCCGACAGCGGCCAGAACAAAACCTGTTCTGGTACCCCAGTTTTCTCTTGAAGCCATAATTACTTCTCCTCCCCAGTACTTAAAAATTAATTATGAGTAATGTATCTATTAATATATCGGTATACCGTTAGCAAAAGAGCTGAAACATTTCAACCTAAATTGAGCGTTTCAGCTTTTTAGACAAATTTTTTGCTTCAGATAAATACCTTAATATTCATAACCTGAAATCATTCATTGTATTCAGCCTTCAAAATCAAAGCGGACAAATCTGTAGATCGAGTCTTTAAACGGAATAATTTTGGTTTTCATTATTTCCTCATACTCTTCCGGAGTCGGTATTTCTCCAAGAATTGAAACAACAGCCCCAAGCTCTGCAGAACCGAGAAAAACTTTTGTATTGTCTCCCATTCTGTTTGGAAAGTTTCTGGTTGAGGTTGAAAAAACCACTGATCCGGAATCAACCCTGGCCTGATTACCCATGCACAGAGAACAACCGGGAATCTCGATTCTTGCCCCTGCTTTACCCAGAATACTGTAAAGCCCTTCGTTTCTAAGAATATCCTTATCCATTTCAGTTGGAGGGCAAACCCACAGCTTTGACTTTGTTTTCAGACCTTCAACAATTTTTGCAAGTGCTCTGAAATGTCCAATATGGGTCATGCAGGAACCTATAAACACCTCGTCAATTTTTGTTCCGGAAAGCTCTGAAAGAAGTCTTACATCATCCGGATCATTCGGGCAGGCAAGAACAGGCTCATCAAGCTCATCAAGATTTATCTCCAGCTTTTCAATAAACTCTGCATCTTCATCGCGGGTTAAAAGTTTTCCCTTTTCAAGCCATGTTTCCATTTCCCTTGATCGTCTGATAAGAGCCGACTTATCCATATAACCCTTATCTGCAAGCTCTCTTAAAAAACAGATATTCGATTCCAGAAACTCTGCAACCATATCTTCAGAAAGTTCAACTGTCGCTGCAGCGGCCGATCTTTCTGCAGAAGCGTCTGTAAGCTCATAGGCTTCATCGGCGCTGAGATCTTTTGTGCCTTCCATTTCAAGAATTCTTCCAGAAAATACGTTTTTCTTTCCTTCCTTTTCAACTGTAAGAAGACCTTTTTTTATTGCAAAATAAGGAATAGCATTAACCATATCCCTTATGGTTATGTGCTCTTTTCTTTTTCCCCTGAAACTTACAAGTACTGATTCCGGAACATCCAGAGGCATTTTTCCCATGGCGGCAGCAAAGGCAACCAGACCGGAGCCTGCAGGAAAACTTATCCCGAAAGGAAATCTTGTATGAGAATCCCCTCCGGTTCCGACAGTGTCGGGAAGAATCATTCTGTTGAGCCATGAATGAATAATTCCGTCTCCAGGCTTCAGTGCAACTCCGTTTCTTTCAGTTATGAATTCAGCAAGGGAAGAATGCATTTCTATGTCAGAAAGCCTGGGATATGCAGCAGTATGACAAAATGACTGCATTACAAGTCCTGCTGAAAATTTCATGCAGGAAAGCTCCATAAGCTCGTCTTTTGTCATTGGCCCTGTGGTATCCTGAGAACCTACAGTCGCAGTATAAGGTTCACAGTACTCTCCGGATCTTACCCCTTCCCTGCCGCATGCTTTCCCGATTATTTTCTGAGCAAGGGTAAAGCCTCTTGAGCTTTTTTCAGGCATCTGTGGCGCCCTGAAAAAACCGGCCTTTTCCTTACCAAGAAATTCTCTTGCCTTGTCAGTAAGTGTCTTACCTATAATCAGAGGAATTCTCCCCCCTGCTCTGTATGAATCAAAAAGCACTTTGTTTTTAATTTCAAATTCCGAAACCGTTTCCATGGTTTCACCGTTTAAAATTTTTCCCTCAAACGGCTTCAGTACAAGATGATCTCCGTTCTTTATTTTTTTGACTTCAGCCTCAACTGGAAATGCACCGGAATCTTCCATTGTATTATAAAAAATCGGGGCAATCTTTCCTCCGATTACAAATCCGCCTTTTCTCTTATTTGGTACAAAGGGAATATCTTCACCGATATGCCAGATAAGCGAATTTCCTGCTGATTTTCTTGACGAGCCTGTTCCCACAATATCACCCACAAATGCAAGAGGCCGGCCTTTCTTTTTTAAATTTTCAATAATTTCCAGGGGCGAGTCCATTCTTGACTGAAGCATAGAAAGAGCATGAAGAGGTATATCAGGTCTGCTCCATGCTTCTGATGCAGGAGAAAAATCATCGGTGTTGATTTCACCTTCAACCTTGAATGCTGTCAGATGAATTTCCTCAGGGATCTCGGAAAGTGACATGAACCATCCTGCATCAGCCCATGATTTTATAACATTTTCTGCAGTTTCATAAGTTTTTGAAAGATCTGCTATAACATCAAACTTATCGTAAACAAGAAGAGTCTTTCCAAGCGCTTCAGATGCATATCCCCCCAAATCCCTGTCCTTAAGAAGCTCTATAAGATAATCAAGGGCATAGCCTCCTCTCATATTTCCAAGCAGAAAAACCGCTCTTTCAGGAGAGACAAGCGGAGAAACAATTTTTTTCACCGCAATATCGTAAAGAATGGCCGCCTTTTCTGAAGCAGCCGGATCAACTCCGGGAGAAACCCTTTCTTCAATCAGGTGGGTTATAAAATCTTCTTCTCCCTGAGGCGGATTTTTTATCAGCTCCAAAAGTTTTTTCACCTGATTTTTATCAAGGGGTTTTGGCTCAATCCCCTGTTTTTTCCTGTCCTCCAAATGTTTTCTATAATCTTCAAGCATACGCCATCCTTTCAAAATTTTATTTTTTTCAATATGTTATAGAACTTTTAAACAATTACATTGTTTGACTGCAAGGGTAAAATAACTTGACAAAAACCAATATCCTTTATAAGCAATTTCTAAGTTTTTTCAACTAATTTGAACTGATGATGTTGTCAAGAGGACAACTTCGAAGATATAAAAATATTAAAGACAAGGAGCTTATTATGTCAAAACTGGTAGCACCACATGGTGGAAAAGGCCTGATCAACAAACTTCTTGAAGGTGCAGAAAAAGAAGCAGAGCTAAAAAAAGCAGAAGGTCTTAAAAAAGTTGTAATGTCTTCAAGAGAAGAAGGTGACCTTATCATGATCGGTACAGGCGGTTTCAGCCCGCTTGAAGGTTTCATGACCAAAGCTGACTGGAAAGGCGTATGCGATAACTTTCTGCTTGCTGACGGTACATTCTGGCCTGTTCCTGTTACTCTTTCAGCTGACAAAGCTGATGCAGACGCAATCAAGGAAGGCGAAGAAGTAGCCCTTGTTTCCCAGTCTGGCGAAATCATGGGTACAATGAAAGTTACCGAAAAATTTGAAATGACAGAAGCTGACAAAAAGTGGGAATGTGAAAAGGTTTTCATGGGCACCGGTACAGCAACAGCTGATGAATTCTGGAAAATAGCTGAAGAAGATCATCCTGGAGTTCAGCAGGTTATGGCTCAGAAAGACGTAAACCTTGCAGGACCAATCAAGCTTATTTCTGAAGGTGAATTCCCAACAAAGTACAAGGGAATCTACATGAGACCTGCCGAAGCAAGAGCAATTTTCGATGAAAGAGGATGGGCAACAGTTGCAGCTATTCAGCTAAGAAACCCAATGCACCGTTCTCATGAATATCTTGCAAAAATCGGTGTTGAAGTATGTGACGGTACCTTTATTCATTCTCTTGTAGGTAACCTGAAGCCTGGTGATATTCCTGCTGAAGTACGTGTTAAGTGTATTGACGCTCTTGTTAAAAATCACTTTGTTGAAGAAAACGTTGTACAGGGCGGATATCCTCTGGATATGAGATATGCAGGTCCTCGTGAAGCTCTTCTTCATGCAACATTCCGTCAGAACTACGGCGTTAACAAAATGCTTATCGGCCGTGACCATGCAGGCGTTGGTGATTTCTACGGACTTTTCGAAGCTCAGGAAATTTTTGAAAGAATCCCTTATCCAGCAGAAGAAGGCAAAGCTCTTAAGTGCGAGCCTCTTAAAATTGACTGGACATTCTACTGTGAAAAATGTGACGGCATGGCTTCTCTTAGAACATGTCCCCATGACAAGAAATACAGAGTTATCCTTTCAGGTACAATGCTTAGAAAAGGTCTTTCTGAAGGTACACCAATTCCTGATCATTTCGGACGTGACGAAGTTCTTGCTATTCTTCGTGAATACTATGAAGGTCTTACAGAAAAAGTTGCTATCAAGACTCATGGTGCTGCAAGCGGCGCTGACATGAAGTAATTTTTTCTTTATTCAGTAAAGAAATTCAAAGGAGGGTAGATTTTTTACCCTCCTTTTTTATTTCCACTCATGAAAATCCTCAAAACCTCTTATACTTTCATACAGTGCTATTCCTGCAGAAGTTGAAAGATTTAAAGACCTTATTTTTTTATTCACAGGAATATAATAAAGATTTTGCGGATACTTTTCAGTTATTGAATCCGGCAGCCCTCCTGTTTCCGAGCCGAATACAAGAAAAAGCCTTTGAAGTCTTGGCATTGTTGTATAATTTTTTTTACCGAGCTTTGAAAAAAAGACCAGCTCTTCTTTCTCAGGTTTTATCTCCCCTAAAAAAGACTCAAAATCATCCCACAAAAAAAGATTCACATCCTTCCAGTAATCAAGTCCGGCTCTTTTGAGATGCCTGTCATCAAGTGAAAATCCGAGAGGTTTCACAAGATGCAGACCTGCTCCGGTTCCAACGCAGGTTCTTCCGATATTTCCCGTGTTCCAGTGAACATCGGGACTGACAAGTACAATATGTCTTTCCATAAACACCAGCCTTTGTTATCTTTTTATTGCCTGGCTGAGAGTTTCATATTTTTAAATTAAGAAATTTTAATCAATTCAGCTTATTATATAAAAATATGAAAACCGCTCAAATTCAGATATAAACAACAATAATAAACGGATTTAATATATAAATGATAATCGACTGTCATGCACACATTTTTCCCCGTAAAATAAAAAACAGCAGAGAACTTTACTTTAAAGATGAAAAGGAATTTTCATGGCTTTATGAAGCCCCTGAATCAAAATTGTGTACTGCAGAAGAGCTGATCGAATCCATGGATAAAAACAGAATTGACAAGACAATTGTCTTCGGATTCCCATGGAACAATGAGGTCACGGCAAAATACCATAATGATTATGTTCTGGAAAAATCAATCCGGTTTAAAGGCAGGCTTATTCCCTTTGCCTGCTTTAATCCTGAAAAGGATTACGCATTAAGTGAAGCTGAAAGAGCCTCAGCAAACAAATTTGCAGGCTTGGGAGAACTTGGATTCTACAGCCGTGACTTTGATCCGGAAATATTGAGCAGGCTGGTTCCGCTGATGGAGCTTGCCCGGAAAAAAAATATGCCGGTTATTTTTCATTCAAACGAACAGGCCGGACATTCCTATCCTGGCAAAGCACCGATGACTGTTTCTGGAATCTTAAACTTTATTGAAAAATTCAGAAACAACAAGATAATCCTTGCCCATCTGGGAGGAGGAGTTTTATTTTTCAATCTTTTAAAAAATCCTCCCCCCATGGAAAATATTCTTTTTGATACTGCGGCAATCCCGTTCATATATAAAAAAAATATATATGAAATACTTGAAAATAATTTTTTCCAGGACAAAATAGTCTTTGGAACCGACTGGCCGCTGATATCTCCTCAAAGATATTTCAAGGATATTGAAGCAAACAGCATTTCAAATCACTTTAAAAACAAACTTTACAGTGAGAATATCATATCTTTTTTAAATGCGGATTTCTTTTAAAAAAAACTTTTCCCGTATTTTCTATCTGCTTCAGCATAAAAAACACAACAGAGTGAACAGATTATTTCACGAAAAACTTATTTTCACATCTTCTCTGTGTGCAGGATTGATTTCCCACAAAATGCCTTCATCAAACCTGAACATTGACCCAACAACAAGATCAGGGAACTTCTGAAGCTTAATATTATATATGGTAACAACTTCATTATACATTTCTCTTCTGTCTGCAATTGAATCTTCAAGCTCTGTAATTCTTGACTGAAGCCTTGCAAACATGCTGTCAGCCTTAAGTTCCGGATACTGCTCCGCAACTGCAAAAAGCGATTTCAATGCACTGGTCAGCTCAGACTGGTTCTGCAAAAACGCCTTTGAGTCCTTTGGCACACTTCCCAGCATGTTTCTTGCTCTTATAACTCTTTCAAGAGTTTCTCTCTCATGTGTCATATAGCCTTTGCAGACCTCTACAAGTTTTGGTATTTCATCGTATCTCTGTTTCAAAAGAACATCAATATTGCTCCAGTGTTTGTCTATATTGTTTTTAAGATGAATAAACCCGTTGTATGTAATAATAATAAAAAGAATTATTACTGCCGCCAGAACAAGAACTCCTGCAATAACACCGATTCCAATTACAGACATACTAAATTTCTCCTGTTTTCAGTTTGTAAAAAACATTATGCTTCCTGCAACAAAAGCTGCAACTGCACCCAAAAGATTCAACCACATATAAAATGAAAATTTTTTCAGAATTTTATCTTCCAGCCTGGTCGGAGCAATAATCATTGGAAAACCTTTATATGGAGGATCCAGAACAATGAACGATTCCTTTTTTCTGTCAGGCTCTGAAAGATATTTTTTGTAAGCCTTCCTGTCAGCATCAGAAACTGCCTTTTCCCATTCATGGGGGTCGATTCTGCCGTTTTTATCTTCATCGTAAAAAGAAAGAAGCTTTTCGTCCTTTTTAATTTTTCTCAAAATTTCAAGACGTATTTTTTTTATTTCCGATTTGTCTGACTGAAGAGGATATTCAGCCCATCCAAGAACATACAATGGGCTGTTGTCAAGAATCACCTCTTCTTCCCATTTCTGGCCTGCCGGAACCATATAGGGGATTCCATGGGTATAGAAACCGCCTGTATTTGTATAGGTTTCTTTTTTCAGGGGGAAAATATCCGCTCCCTCAGGATACACGCAGACCCTTCCGTAGTCGTCTTCAAGATAAAAAGGGACATTCCCTGATACAGAGGTTTCATACCAGGCCCAGCCTGACTGCTCAGTCTTGTTAGCTCTTTTATACTTGTTCACCCTGTAGTATATGCATGGGAGATTTGCACACGGGGATAAAAGGTTGTATTTTCTTCTGGCCACACCCTTCAGTTCAACCATTCCCATCGAGGCTGACCTTATTTTGCTTGTGGGAAGATCCGAAACTATATTTGTGTATTTAAGATACTTTATAAAACCGGAAATAAAAAAAGGAAAAAGTACAAAAAGAAAAATTCCCCTGAAAATAAAAAAATGTGCAAAAATCTTAAACCAGCCGGCATTCAAAACTGAATCAAAAACTCCTGCTTTATAAAAAAAAACTATGAAAATCCCTGAAACAATAAAATATACAGATATTTTTTTCAGTTCAAAGCTGTTTTTTACAGGCATGTCAGGGGGAGAAGGAAGATTGCTGTCCAGATATGTTTTGTTCAAGATCTGCTCCGTTATATTTTATCTTTTTGCATAACTGAAAAAATGGTATTTAGTCATTGACCTTAATTTTAAATTCTGTTCAATTCAGATTAAATTAAAAAATCAAAGAAATTAAAAATATCAAGGGAATTATAAATGGAAATCAAGATAGGAACAAGAAAAAGTAAGCTTGCAATGTGGCAGGCTGAATATATCAAGGATCTTCTTAAAAAAAACAACATAGATGCAAAACTTTTCCCGATTGAAACAAAAGGGGATAAAATTTTAGACAGATCCATAGCAAAAATTGGCAGCAAAGGAGTTTTTACTGAGGAACTTGAAGAAAAACTTTTAAACCTTGAAATTGATATTGCTGTTCACAGTGCAAAGGATCTTCAGTCCAACCTTCCAAAAGATTTCGAAATAATTGCTTTTACAGAAAGAGAAGAGGCAAATGATGTTATTGTATCAAGGAAGCCTCTTGATCCGGAAAATAAAAATACATCCTTTGTGCTGGGAACATCTTCAGTAAGAAGAACTTCTCTGATAAAATATTATTTCCCTCATTTAAAGCTTGCAGACATGAGGGGAAACCTTCAGACAAGAATAAAAAAAATGGACAGCAATGACTGCGACGGTCTTGTGCTTGCAAAGGCAGGCGTCTTAAGGATGGGATACCAGGATATGATAGTCTACGAATTTGACCCTCATGTCTTCGTTCCTCCGGTTGGACAGGGATGTCTTGCAGTTGAAGCTTCGAAAAATCTTGCTCCGGACACAAAATACAGATTAAGAGAAATTTTAAATTCCCAAAAAACCGAAAAAATACTTCTGGCTGAAAGACAGTTTCTTAACATACTTGAAGGAGGATGCAGCATTCCTGCCTTCTGCCACGGAAACATAAAAAACGGCAGGATTATTCTTAAGGGAGGTATTGTTTCAACAGACGGCCGGAAAATTATTGTAAAAGAAGTTGAGTCGGAGGATTCAGCTCAGGCAGGAAAAGATCTTGCGTACTATATTCTGGAAAACGGAGGAAGAGAAATTTTAAAAAGCCTTAAAGCATGAAATTTCCAATGATCATAATTGTAATTTTATGCTGACTTGACAAAACCTATCATATCTGGATAGAATAACTAATTAAACATTCCGGCACTTTGATTAATATTTTTTTGCATATAAAAAACTATGCAATTTTGTTTTCAAACCTAACAATAAGGAGGAAAACATGCTGAAAGCCGGCAAACAGCATGGTTGTGATGGATAAAGACAGCACGTTCAACTTAAAAAAACCTGTTCCCTCAGACGGGAAGTCAATGTGGGAACTTGTAAAAAAATCTAAATCCTTAGATCTCAATTCTCTTTACCACTATATTCTTATGGCGCACCATTTCGGTGATTCATCAATAGCAGCTTTTAAGGGCAATGAACTGGCAGGTTTTGTTACAGCCTATTTTCCGCCCGTAAGCAAAGAAACTCTTTTTGTTTGGCAGGTTTGTGTTTCTGAAAAATTTCAGGGTAAAGGTCTTGGTAAAAAAATGCTTACCAGTCTTGCAAGATCAGAATTATCACAAAAAGTCAGATATCTCGATGCCACAATCACTCCTTCAAACAATGCATCGATAGCCCTTTTTTCATCCACAGCCAAAGCGCTCAGATCTGATTACAGGTTTGATGAAATTGTTTACCCCGAAAATTTTTTCGGTAAAAGCGGGCATGAACCAGAAAAACTTTTTCATATAGGCCCAATTAACTGATTTTATAAAATCATATTAACGGATTCCAATGATTTTATTGATTGGGAGAAATTAAAATTCAGTATAATTTCAGAGCCAATGTTTTGATTTTTGAAACACAGGCAAAAAAAGCAATAAAATCATATAATTACAACAATTAATATAAATTTAAAGAGGAAATATCATGAGAATTTTTGAAACTTTAGAATCACGAGTAAGAGGTTATATCAGATCTTTTCCGGTAATATTTGAAACATCCAAGGGAGCAATCCTTAAGGATGAAATGGGAAAGGAATACATTGATTTTTTTGCAGGAGCCGGAACCCTCAATTACGGACACAACAATGATCATGTAATCAAAGCTATGATTGAATACCTTGAAAAGGATGGAGTACTTCACGGCCTTGACATGGCCACAACAGCGAAGAAAAAATTTCTGGAAAAGTTCAAGTCAACAATTCTTGAACCAAGAAACCTTGACTATAAAATTCAGTTTACAGGCCCCACAGGAACAAATGCTGTTGAAAGCGCACTTAAGCTTGCAAGAACAATAAAAGGAAGATCCAATGTGGTTTCGTTTACCAACGGATACCACGGACTGAGCATGGGTGCCCTTGCTGTCACAGGAAACGAATTTTACCGCGATGAAGCTCATATCAGCCGTTCAAACGTTTCATTCATGCCCTTCGACGGCTACCTTGGCCCTGACTTCAACACCCTTGATTATTTCAGAAAAGCACTTACTGACAAAAGCAGCGGCCTTGATCTTCCCGCAGCTGTGATTCTTGAAACAATTCAGGCAGAGGGCGGAATTAATGTTGCAAGCCCTGAATGGCTAAAAGAACTTTCAGAAATCTGCTGGGAATTTGACATTCTGCTCATTGTTGATGACATTCAGGTAGGAAACGGCAGAAGCGGTGATTTTTTCAGTTTTGAAGAAGCGGGAATAAGACCTGATATAATAACTCTTTCAAAGGCAATAGGAGGAGGACTTCCACTTGCAATGGTTCTGATGAGACCCGATCTTGACCAGTGGAAGCCGGGTGAACATACAGGCACATTCAGAGGAAACAATCTCGCATTCATTGCTTCAACCCAGTGTCTTGATTACTGGGACAACAACGATCTGAGCGAATCTGTAAAATACAAGTCTAAAATAATGAAGGAAGAGCTTCAAAAAATAGCAGAAAGATTTCCTGAACTTGAAGCAAAAGTAAGAGGCCGGGGAATGATATACGGCCTTGAAATACCTGAGCACAACTTTGGCTCAGAAGTTTCAAAAAAATGCTTTGAAAACGGACTTATAATAGAGCTTGCCGGAGCTGAAGACCAGGTTTTAAAACTTCTTCCTCCTCTTGTTATAGATGAGGCTCTCTTAAGAGAAGGTATTTCGATCATAGAAAAATCAATTGAAGAAATTTTGAATGAAAAACAGGAAAAAGTGTCAGGAGAATTTACACTATGATAGTAAGAACCCTTAAAGAAATTATCGGAACACAAAGAGACAAAAAAGCTGAAAACGGAAACTGGGTAAGCAGAAGGTTTCTTTTGAAGGATGACGGAATGGGGTTCTCATTCCATGAAACTACAATATTTGCAGGAACAGAGACCCTTATCTGGTACAAGCATCATCTTGAAGCAGTATACTGCGTTGCAGGAAAAGGCGAACTTGAACGCCTTGACAACAATGAAATTATAAAAATTGAAGACGGTACAATGTATGCACTTAACGGACACGAAAAACATCTTTTAAGAGCATCTGAAGATTTAAGACTTATCTGTGTTTTCAATCCGCCGCTCACAGGCAGCGAAGATCACAACAGTGAAGGCGTTTACCCCCCGCCGGACCTTGATTAAGTCATAAAAAAAGCCGGGTGATAAAACTATCACCCGGCTTTTCACCCAACCCTCTAAAACTGACTGAATACCAAAAGCCTAAACCGTTCATGGCATTACTTTAAAATCTGAACTGAGCTGTTACAGGGACTAAAACAGTAAAAATAAAATTAAAGTCATAACCCCTCTTTAATGACTTTTATCCATAATTAATATTCTGTTGTTCCAAATTAACTGAAATAAATACAATGGCATTAGAATGGAAAAGATAAATTATTAACTTTAAAACATACTTTAAACAAAAGCCGGCGGTTCATATTTTTCAGACATCAGGAATATCTGCCGCTGATTTTTTCAATCCACCTTAAAACCTGTTTTTCGCTTTTTAAGGACATCGGCTTGAATCCTGAAAAACTCCGGTATTTTTCTTTCGGCACAACAATAATATCACCTGGCAGAAATTTTTCACCTGCAATTTCATACCCTGGCAGAGGGTCTACAACAAACCCGTCATATTCAAGCCATGAATGAAAAACAGATTCAGTTTCAGAAATTTTCTTTATTCCCCTTGCCCAAAGCCATCCTTTTGACATTTTGTTTTTTCTCAGTTCAAGAAAAAGCATAAGAGATACTGACTGTGAATCTCCCTCGCTTATACGCTTCTCGCCTGAAGAAAATTCATCAATCTTTGCAAAGGTAAGATCAAGGCCGTTCTTTGATAAAAGTTCATCAAGTATTTTTTTTGCTGAAGGCTCCGATTTTGAATATATTTTTTTTATTTTTGCCATATGAATAAAACCCTGTTGATCTGTAATTATAACTCAGCCATGAGACTAAAGTTGTAAAGGAAACCCGGCGAAGTGCTTACGCTTCAATCTTTTCACAGACCTCAACTCTGTTGCGCCCGGCCTGTTTTGCTTTATAAAGTGCGTTATCCGCCAGTGAAACGATTGATTCATTAAGGTGCTCATCCTTGAGACAGCAGCCGCCGATGGAAACTGTCACATTAAGCAGTAATTTTTCATACTTTATCCTTATATCCTTTTCAATACCTTTTCTTACTGACTCAGCTTTTAATTTAAGATTTTCAGGATCGATCCCCGGAAGAATAACAATAAACTCCTCCCCTCCGTACCTGCATGTTATATCCTCTTTTCTCAAATTATTCAAAAGCCAGCGCCCTATCTCCTTTAAAACCCTGTCTCCGGCCTCATGACCGTAACTGTCATTGAATCTTTTAAAAAAGTCGACATCAAACATCAAAACACCCAAAAAAGATTTCATTCTTTTAGCTCTTGAAATCTCTTTTTTAAGTGAAGCCTCCATAAAACGCCTGTTATAAAGGCCGGTAAGCTTGTCCTGAACAGACTCCTTTTTAAGTCTGTTTTTAAGGCTGAGATTTATGAAGGCAGATTTAAAATAGTCTGTAACGGCAGAAAGAGTCGACTCCATCTCCTGCCATTTTCTCTCGTTTATTTCACTGTTGTCCCCTGCCGCATTGATTGAAATAACACCGATATTTTCACCCATGTCAAAGACAGGCACGCAGTAAAAAGACCTGTAATCATATCTTTCAATATGAGCGCAAAGAGATTTTGATTTAACGCAGCCTGTCCTTAAATTTGATCTGTAAAGCATTGCATGGCATTTTTTTACGGGAAGAGTTCCGTGGAGAACACCTTTGGAGTTCCACTGATAAACAGGCTTTAAAAGCCCTTTTGTTTCATCATAGGCAAGAACAGCACCTGAAAACTCCGGAAAAAGATCAGAGCAGGCCTCTCCGACAACATTGAAAGTATTTTTAATATCGGAGCATCTGTATAATTCGTCAGACAATTTTGAAAGAATTGAAGATGCCCTTCTTTTATAATTGAGTTCCCGTATTGTGGAAACAAGCGACTGATTGGCTTTTTTTAATGCAGCAGTTCTTTCACTTACGATATGCTCAAGTTCTCTTTGATTTTCAATGAGTAATTTTTCTGCATTTATTCTTTTTTTTACAGTCTTTTTTAAAACAGAATTTACCTTTTTCTCCTTTTTAAGATACTCGGCCTCTTTTTCCCTGGAAACAGCCAGAGCTTCCGCCATTTCATTAAATGCCCTTCCAAGTCTTCCAAATTCATCGCTTGAGTCAACTTTAATCCTGGCAGAATAATCTCCGTTTTTTGCGTATTCAAGAACATGTTCCATTTCATTTGAAAAGCCGATAATTCTTCTGCTGATTTTTATGAAAAGATAAAAAAACAAAGCAAGGCATGTGAAAAAAAGCCATAAAAAATAATTTCTGAATCTTGATCTCTGTTCATCAATTATTTTTCCGGCAAGATCCATGGTTTTTTTAATTTTGTCACTTTCATGGTTCTGACTGTAAAAGCTCTTGTCTCCTGAAAGTTCTGAAGTAACCTGCTTTTTTACATATTCAAAGTTATTCATTGTATAAAGAAAGTGAACAATCAAAGGAATGATTCCAAGGATAAAAAATCCCAGAAAAATTTTTAAAACAAAGCTTAAGTTTTTCGGATGGTAATTTCTGAAATCCATAATGACCTTGCAAACAGTGTTTATTACAGGTTGATAAGTTTATATATCAGAAAAAAGATAGTTTTAAAACACAACCTGAATCAGATTATTCCCATAAAAGGGCTTTTTCAGCTCAAACCCTGTTAACTCAGTATATTTAAAAAACCGAGTCGTAAAAAAAAGTGTTGTAAGTATCGGTCAGAACGGTTTTTATCCATCGCTTCTGATGCCTTATATCTGAAAAGGTAACGTGAAGGAGCTCTTCTGCGGTCTCGGCAATTTCGTCCTGCCATTTTTCTATTTCAATATCATCATGGCCGGTATCAATTAGAATTCCGTCATAATCATCCATTGACTCAAGATATTTAAGATCTGGCAGAAAGTCTCTTTTCCATATAAAAACCTCCCTTTCCATTTCTCCCCTGAAATCAAAATATTTTTCACATGCTGCTACTGTAAACAAGACTGATCTGTTACCTTCTTCCGGATAAAGATATCTTAGGTCTCCATCAAGAAAATGAGGGCGCTCTATTCTGCATCGGGATAAAATCTCTTTTTTCAAAGGTCTGAACTCCGGCTCAATAAAAATAATTTCAAACGGAGTAAAAGGATTTTTTGAAGAAACAATTTCAACTGCTTTCAAAATATAGTCCATATCAGTTATTTCTGATCCGAAAAATATCTGATATGGCGATGCTGCACATTCTGCAGCCGTCTCAATTTCACTTAAGTCTCTTTTTTTAAAAATATTAATTTTCGATATATACTCTGAACCGCCCAGCCTTACCATTACATCTCTGTTTTTAGACTTTCTGTGGGAAAGTTCGATATCAGGCATTGGGAAAAAGGAAATTCCAAGCATTTCTTCAGCATAATCAAAAGACATCACAAGCTCTTCCCTGGTGAAGCCAGGAGATGAAATTATGTTATAGGGCGGGTATGGGTTAAAATTAAGCCCAAGCTTCTGATGATTCAGTCTGAAGTCGGTTCCCGGAATCACACTCAGGGGAAAAAACTGAACATCATCTTGCAGATTGTTTTCAAGAATAAAATCTATCGAACTTTTTATCCCCGAAGGATTGTCGCCCGGAAGCCCTGCAATGAGGTCTATACAAGGGCTGATGTCCCTTTCCTTTAAAAGGCTTACCCCTTCAAGAAATTTTGAAAGATTTGTCGGTCTTTTCATTACGGAGAGTGCATAGGGGTTCACAGACTGAAGGCCTATTTCAAAGCTCTTGAAATTACAGTCAAAAAAAAGATCCGCAAGCTCTGGAGTAATAGATTCTGCCCTTATTTCACTGTGAAATGCTGTTTTTCTTTCTTTGTTTATTGATGAAAGTCCATTTAAAAAACCCTTGAGGTCAGGTCTTGTATTGAGAGACGGATCAAGAAAATAAACCTCAGATATTTTTTCTGAAAGTGCGTATTCAACAGCTTCATAAACCTTTGGTGCCGGTCTTACACAGATTTTGCTTCTCGACTTGTTGTAATAACAGTAGCCGCAGGAATACGGACATCCCCTCTGAGTTTCAAGAAGCATCGAATCCTGAATGTGAGGCTCAAGCAGTCCTTTTACATAAGGGCTTGAAAGATTTTTGAAAAGCAGGCAGTCGTCATTGTCTTCTTTTCTGAAACTTTCAGGACAAATAAATTTTCTGAAAAAAGACTCGCCTTCTCCAAAAACCGTAAAATCTGCACAGCTGTCAATAACAAGCCTGTTGTCAGGAGAAGCCTCAGGCCCTCCAAAAACTATTCTTATGTTATTTCTTTTCAGTTTTTCCGCAATATAAATACTTCGGCTCACATTCCAGCAAAAAAGTGTAAAACATACAATATCAGGTTTTTTTGCCAAAATAAGCTCCATGAGAGCAAAATCACCAAGATAGGATACAACACTTTCAGGAAGAATTTCTATCCTGTCGTGACAGACTTCAGGGACTGCTATTTTAAGACATGCCGCCCCAAGAGGTACATTACCAGTCTTTAGGCCTGAGTTTAATCTGGGGATGGGAAGCTGAACAAGGAGTGTTTTCATTATAAATTACAAAAGGGAAGTAATTCCCTTTTTCCTCCGGAAGTATTTGTGGTAGGCACGTCCGGGCTTGAACCGGAGACCTCTACCGTGTCGGGGTAGCGCTCTGCCAGCTGAGCTACGTGCCTCTAAGAGTTTCAAGAACTTCTTATATGCTTCCTATGTCTTTCCTGTCAAGTAAAAAACTCATTTATCATCTTGTAATAAGAATATTAGTGTGGTAATTTTTTTTATATTTTTAATCCATCCAAACCCTTTGAATCTGAATGTGAAAAATATGAAAACTCTTCGCATAAAAAAAGGATTTAATCATCCGCTTTCGAAAATTAAAATCACCGCAAATTTTGAAACAGATCTTCCTCAACCTGAAAAAATTGCTGTTCTGCCATTTGCTTTTAAAGGAATAAAAGCAAAACTTCTGGTAGATGAAAATGACTTTGTAAAAACAGGCTCACCTCTTTTTCATCACAAAAACAACAAAGACCTTGTTTTTCTTTCTCCCGGATGCGGCAGAGTAAGTAAAATTGAAATCGGTGCAAAAAGAATAATCCGGAAAATTGAAATCAAGCTTCATGAAACAGAGGATTTCGAAGAACTGCACAGTGTGACAGAAAGCAGCCTGAGAAATCTTTCTGCCGATGAACTTATTGAAGTTCTTTTAAAAAACGGTCTCTGGCCTTATTTCAGGTCGCTGCCTTTCAATAGAATCCCCTCTCCAGATGAAAGGCCTGAGGTTCTGCTTGTAAAACTTTCTGACAATGCACCCTTCAGCCCTCTTCCTGAAACCTGGCTCAAACACAGGTTAAAGGCATTTAATCATTGTGTTGCAGTTTTAAAAAAAATCTGTCCTCAAGTTGTCATTTATGCGGATAAAAACAACCACAGCATAGGAGAGTGTGCGCCTTCTCTAAATTATCTGGTGGAAGGGAAATATCCCGCTTTTGATCCAGGCACTGTATTCTATCATATCAGAGATAATGCAAAAACAAGAGCGTGGTATCTTGACGGACAGGCTCTCATCAATATAGGCGAAACCCTTTCCCACGGAAAATTTTTCACCGATAAAATATTTGTTGTCGGCAACGCAGATTCGCAAAAGCCTTATCATGTCAAATCAAGGATGGGGGCCCCGCTCTCGTCTCTTGTAAAAAACATCGATAATGCCACCCGGACTCAAAGATTTATCTCAGGAGACATCTTCAGAGGAATCAAATCTTCAAAAGACGGATATACAGGATTTTACGAATCAGGAGTGACAATACTGCCGGAAGGCAATGAAAAAGAATTTTTAGGTTTTATGAAACCAGGCAGAGACAAGGACAGTTACTCAAAAACATTTTTGTCTTCAATTCTGCCTTCAAAAATAAAAACCGACTGCAATACCCACGGAGAAAAAAGAGCCTGCATAAACTGCACATACTGCGAGCAGGTATGCCCTGTTGACATTCTGCCCCAGTTTACAATGAAGTCTCTTTACGGTGACGATATAGAGTCAGCTCTTGCCCACGGACTTCTCGACTGTACAGAATGTTCACTCTGCTCATATGTATGTCCTTCAAAAATTTCTCTTTCAAAGATTTTCAAAGAGGCAAAGGACAATTACCTAAAAGAGGAAAAGGCATAACAAATTTATGAAAAAGCTGCTTAAAAATTTTTTTGATTCAAACAGGAAGCATTTTCAGCATGGAGGCAGATTCAGCAGATTTGAACCTGTATTCGACGCTTTTGAGACAATTTTCTTTGTGCCTGAAGAAACCACGTCAGGCTTTCCCCATGTAAAAGATTCACTGGATCTTAAACGATTCATGTCAATTGTTATTGTTGCAATTGTTCCCTGTATGATTTTCGGAATGTATAACAGCGGCAGGCTGGCCCTTCAAGCTGAGGGAACGGCTCCTGAATTTATTCCCTCCTTTGTTGAAGGACTTATCATTTTTCTGCCGCTGCTTATCGTCTCATATTCAGTTGGTCTTTTCTGGGAAGGCCTTTTTTCTGTCATACGAGGTCACAAGGTAAGTGAAGGCTTTCTTGTTACAGGACTTTTATACCCTCTTATTCTTCCTCCGACAATGCCGCTTTGGCAGGCAGCTGTGGGTATTTCATTTGGAGTAATAATAGGCAAGGAAATTTTTGGAGGAACAGGAAGAAACATTTTAAACCCCGCCCTTACTGCAAGAGCGTTTCTTTTCTTTGCATATCCAGCAAGCATGTCCGGAGACAGTGTCTGGATTAATAATTTTTCTCCTGATGCTGTTACAGGCGCAACATCGCTTGCCCTTGCAGCGTCTGCAGAAAAGGGAGCTGACCTGACAGGCATCTTAAATAACAGCGGATATGATTTTTTCAACCTTTTTATTGGCTTTACTCCCGGATCAATAGGTGAAACATCTGCGCTTCTTTGTCTTCTCGCCGGTATTTTCCTTATAATGACAGGAGTGGCAAGCTTTCAGACAATAATAGGAGGAGTTGCCGGCGCAGTTTTGACAGCCTTAGTACTGAACCTGTTCTCAGGCGTTTCCGACAACCCGTATTTATCACTCAATCCTCTCTATCATCTTGTAATGGGGGGATTTGCATTCGGAATAGTTTTTATGGCAACAGACCCGGTAAGTTCTCCCGGAATAAGAAGTGCAAGATGGATTTACGGATTTCTCATAGGAATGCTTACAATACTGATAAGAGTATTCAACCCTGCATATCCCGAAGGAACAATGCTTGCAATTCTTTTCATGAATCTTTTTGCTCCGCTTCTGGATTATTATGCAATCAAATTCAGATTAAAAAAGAGGGTAACAAATGTCTGACAATATTAAATCCATTTTTTTCACCATTGTTCTGTGCCTTGTATGCAGCCTGATGCTTACAACTGCTGCTTCAAAGCTCAAACCTCTTCAGCAGGAAAATATCCGTATAAATAAGCAGGCAAATATATTGAAGGCTGCAGGATATATCGGCTCAGACCAGCCTGCTCCGGAAAAAATAAAAAAAATTTTCAATGAAAAAATCATACCTGCCGGCTTGCCGGAAAATCCGGAACTTGAACTTTATCTTACATATGCTGATTCCGGGAAAGTATCCGGCTACATAATACCTCTTGAATCAAACGGTCTCTGGGGAAAAATTTACGGATATATTGCTCTTGAAAAAGACGGAATAACTGTATCAGGTGTAAGCATTTATCAGCATCAGGAAACTCCTGGACTTGGAGGCGAAATTGACAAGAACAAGTTTCTTGAAAATTTTACAGATAAAAAAATAACTGACGACAATAACAATTTTAAAGGAATCAGGGTTGCCAAGGGAAAAGTAAGCGACTCCATTCCAAAATCTCAGAAAGATCACTATGTTGACGGAATAAGCGGAGCAACTCTCACAGGAAGATTTCTGAGTGAAGGGCTTGTATCAACCCTCGAAAAATATGAGCCTGTTTCAAAAAAATTCCGTTCAGACAATATTGATTTCAAAACTGATATGACAGAGAACAAAGAATAATCAAAAGGCGGGCCATGAAACTTTTAAAAAACAAATATATAAAAACAATGCTTGAGCCTGTAATAGGTAACAATCCTATAAATGTTCAGATGCTTGGAATATGTTCTGCACTTGCAGTTACTGTTCAGCTGAAAACCGCTGCTGTAATGGGGCTTGCACTTACATTTGTCGTAACATTTTCCAACCTGATTGTTTCCGTTTTCAGAAAATTTGTGCCTGAAAATATCAGAATAATATTTGAGCTCTGCGTAATAGCTTCCCTTGTTATTCTCGCTGATGAATTTTTAAAGGCTTATCTTTTTGACGTAAGCAAACAGCTTTCTGTATTTGTTGGCCTCATAATAACAAACTGCCTGGTAATGGGAAGAGCCGAAACATTTGCCCTTGGGAGTCCTCCAGGCCTTTCACTCATGGACGGACTTGGGAACGGCATTGGATATTCTCTTGTTTTAATCTTTGTTGCCTTTGTCAGGGAACTTTTCGGTTCAGGAAGTCTTTTCGGATACAGGATTATACCTCAGTTTTTATATGACGCAGGATATGCAGATATGGGATTCATGCTGCTTGCACCGGCTGCCTTTATTATAATCGGGCTGCTTGTCTGGCTTCAGAAATCTCTTTTCAAATCCCAATAGCCAGTGGAGAAAGGTAAATGGAAAACCTACTAAGTCTTTTTGTAAATTCAGTTTTTGTCGGAAACATTCTTTTGTCATACTTTTTGGGAATGTGTTCTTTTGTTGCAGTTTCAAATAATTATAAAACTGCAATGGGCATAGGGTTTGCAGTTATTTTTGTCAATTCCGTAACAGCCCCTGTCAACTGGTTTGTGTTCCACTACCTGCTCGCTCCCGGAGCATTATCCTGGGCCGGGCTTCCAGACATGGACCTGAGCTTTCTGAAATTTATAACTTTCATTGCATCAATTGCTGCAATGGTACAGATTGTTGAAATGATAATTGACAGATTCTCACAGCCTCTTTATACATCTCTTGGCGTATTTCTTCCTCTTATTGCAGTAAACTGTGCAATTCTTGGAACCTCTCTTTTCATGGTTGAAAGACAATACACCCTTCCTGAAACTTTTGTTTTCGGATTCGGAGCAGGAGTCGGATGGTTTCTTGCAATTATTACCCTTGCAGCCATAAGGCAGAAGCTTTTATATGCTGATCCGCCTGAAGGACTTAAAGGATACGGCCTTACAATGATTGTTGCAGGGCTCATGTCTATGGGATTCATGATTTTCTCTGGCATTTCCCTTTAATCGGAATTTAAAGGAGACTTAAAGTGATATATATTGTAAGCCTTTCAGTTTTTACCGGCGTTACCCTTTTTCTTGTAATCATTCTCTTAATGGTAAAGAACAAGCTTGCTCCCTCAGGTAAAAATAAAATAATAATAAATGAAGATGAATCAAAAAGCATTCAGGTCTCGGGCGGAAAAACTCTCTTAAGTGCCCTCGTAAACAAAGGGATACTTCTTCCTTCTGCATGCGGAGGCGGCGGCACCTGCGGAATGTGCAAGCTCCAGGTTATTGAAGGAGGGGGAGAAATACTTCCGACTGAGCTTACCCATGTTACTAGAAACGAAAAAAACGATAATATCAGGCTTGCATGCCAGCTTAAAATCAAAGAAGATCTGAAAATAAGAATACCGGATGAAATTTTCAACATTTCTACTTTTGATTCTGAAGTAGTATCAAACAACAATGTTTCAACATACATAAAGGAGCTTGTTCTTAAAGTAGATCCTTCCCAGAATTTTGAATTCAGGGCTGGAGCTTATATACAGATAGAGGTACCTCCCTATGAAAATATTAATTTCAGCGATTTTGTCATACCTGACCAGTATATAGAAGAATGGAAAACTGAGGGACTTCTGGACCTTTCAGTAAAATCTGATGAAAAAGTAATAAGAGCCTATTCCCTGGCAAACCCTCCCTATGAAAAGGAAGTTAGGCTTACAGTAAGGATTGCGACCCCGCCCCCGGAAAAACCTGATGCAGATCCCGGTCTTGGCTCTTCATATGTTTTCAGCCTTAAACCCGGTGATAAGCTCAAATTTACAGGCCCATACGGAGATTTTTTTGTAAAGGACACACAAAATGAAATCTGTTTTGTAGGCGGAGGAGCGGGAATGGCCCCGATGAGATGTCACATCCTTCATCTTTTAAACACTCTTGATTCAAAAAGAAAGATTACTTTCTGGTATGGAGCAAGATCAGTAAGAGAAATTTTTTATTACGAACTTTTCAAAGATCTTGAAGAAAAACATGAAAACTTCAAATTTTACATAGCTCTTTCAGAACCTATAGAAAACGAAAAATGGGATGGAATGACGGGATTTATCCATCAGGCCCTTTACGATAATTATATTAAGAACCATGATGCGCCTGAAGATATTGAATATTACCTCTGCGGCCCCCCGATAATGGTGGAATCAGTAATCAAAATGCTCATAAATGAAGGCGTGGAAGAAGATTCAATTATGTTTGACGCTTTCTGACAGTCATAACACACAGTTATGTCCGAAGGCGTGAGCCGTGGAGATAAGCACAGCAATTGAATCAGCATAAAAGCTTGACAAATTAACAATTTATTGATTTTCTCGTACAACAATACAAAATCGGAGAAAATCGTGATCAATTGTCTGTCTTCAAAAAAGGGACTCACTCTTATTGAACTACTCATTGTCAACTGTATAATATCAGTCATTACAGCTGTCCTGCTTCTTGCTTATTTTTCTCAAAAAGAAAAAGCATATTCGATCATACTGAAACATGATCTGATTAATTTTTCCAGAGATCTTAATATCGATTATACAGAAGATGGCACTCTTGACATAAGCAAAGGACAAGTATTTACTGATAAAAATAAAGATTTCAGTATTTCAAAAGGAGTCAAAATTAAAATACTTGAAATCAACTCTGACAATCCTTTTGGAGACTCTCCGTTTATTGCGAAGGCAGATCTCAATAAAAAAACAATTTATTTTGATCTCAAAAATAATATGGTAAAGAAAGAATCCGTTGAAACCAGTTACAGCAGCTTCAAAATAGTAAAATTTTTTAAATATTTTCTATATGTTCTGGGTTCAACCCTTATTTTTGCATCTACTCTTATTTA
Source organism: Desulfobacteraceae bacterium (assembly GCA_050253255.1). Taxonomy (GTDB): domain Bacteria; phylum Desulfobacterota; class Desulfobacteria; order Desulfobacterales; family JACKCP01; genus JACKCP01. Next base: position 26,980 of record JBFWJK010000023.1, read on the forward strand.
TATACTTAGAATCGGATCAAGAAAAAAATGAACAATAACAGAAGACAGTTAAAAAATTTTATCATCAACAGGGAATTCCAGTTCAAAATAATTTTCTATAACGTTATTTACCTTTTTCTGGCTTCACTTATTACTGCTGTTATAATACTTTTTCCGGAAATAATTAAAATGAACTCCTCTTCAGTATCAGACATTGAAAAATTCAATGCCGCAACAAATTTTTTACAGCTTTCCGGAAGAATTATCCCTGCCCTGTTTATTTTATCAATAATTGCATTTGTTCACATGATTGTTTTTACCCATAGAATATGCGGACCTGTAATAAGTTTCACAAAAGCCGTAAAAGAATTTAAAAAAGGAAACCTGAAAGCAAGAATCAAGCTGAGAAAAAAAGATTTTCTGACTGAACAAAGCGAACGGGTCAATGAAATACTCGATGATTTTACCGGCTATCTGGCAGAAATCCACTCAGATATTGAAAAGCTTGAGGAAAAAGTTTCAGACAACCCCGAACTTATAAACGAAGTTGACAGACTTAAAAAGAAACTGAGGTATCTGAAGATCTGAAGCCATAAAATCAGAATGTGCAAAATTTTCAGCTTTAACCCTGAAGATATGAAACCTCTTCCTTAAGCATGCAGCAGGCAATCTTATAATTTGGCTTTCCGTTTTTATCATAGCTTAAATTGCCTGGCTGAATTATTTTATTCAAAACACATCCCTCAGGTATATCAAGATCAAACAGAGACATTTCTGTTATCCCTGAATTTTCCACAAGATGATCTTTTTCAAACTCATAGGAATGAATGGGATAGTCTTCACATAAGGGACATTTATAAACTCTGTTGTTTGGAAATAGAAAATAATTATCGGCAACAATTCCGGCACACTCGAATTTTTCCCCTTCATTCAGAAAAACCTTTGGATAGGTCACAATTATTTTATGATCTCTGGCT
>JBFWJK010000024.1:0-27645 GCA_050253255.1 Desulfobacteraceae bacterium
GAGAATCTTTAAGGGGTGCAGGACGAATCGAAGATGCTTTGCTTGAATACAGGGCCGTGTTTTCAGCAGATGAAGCGGACGAGCTTTTCAGAAAGCTTGCTGAACAGAGAATAAGAGAAATAGAACTTGAAAATAAACTTGAAAAATCCTGATTTTTACCCGGAAACAGGAGTTGTTTTATATGCTTGATTTTGCCAGGGTTGTTGTCTGGACTGAAAACAATCTTTTAAGAGACTGTGCTTCAGCTTTTTTTACAAATTCAGGAATTGAGGCAAAGCCTGTTCTTGCAAAGGAAGAGGCTTTTGCATTTGCAGGTAAAAAAGGAGGCAGTCTTGTAGTTCTGGGTCTTAAAGCCGGTGGGAACGATCTGCCCGGACTTGTTCTGGAACTTAAAAGTCTGGATCTCAATAACAGAGTTGTTGTTTTCGCTAAAAATGCAGGTGTTGAAACAGCGGTAAGATGTATAAAAAACGGAGCCGATGATTTTCTTATAATGCCTGAATCAAAGAAGGATATTGAGCATGTCTGTTCTTTGATCATAAAAAAAGAAATAATAAGCAGTGAGAAAAAAGAGGACAATGCTCTTTCTGAAGATTCTGATGAAGGACCTGAAATTATTGCTGCGGACAAGAGGATGCGTAAAGTTATTGAACTTGCGGAAAAAATTGCTCCTACCAAAGCTCCGGTGCTTCTTGCAGGTGAAAGCGGAACAGGAAAGGAAGTACTTGCAAGGTTTATTCACAGACAGAGCAAAAGAACCGGCCCTTTTATAGGGGTCAATTGTGCCGCACTTCCGGAAACTCTTCTTGAAAGTTCGCTGTTCGGACATGAGAAAGGGGCTTTTACCGGTGCAGTTTCAAGGAAACCGGGTAAATTTGAGCTTGCAGACAAGGGGACTCTTCTTCTTGATGAGATAACAGAAATGCCGGTTTACCTTCAGGCAAAGCTTTTAAGGGTTCTGCAGGAAGATGAGATTGACAGGCTGGGAGGAACCGGAGCGGTCAAGATCGATGTAAGGGTTATTGCAGCGACCAACAGAAATCCGGTTGAGTCGGTAAAAACCGGAGAATTCAGAAACGACCTTTACCACAGAATCAATACAATCCCTCTTTCAATCCCGCCTCTTCGTGAAAGACCTGATGATATAAAGGAGCTTTGCAGATATTTTATTGAAAAATACAATAAAATTGACGGAAAGAATGTCAAAGGATTGACGGAACAGGCGCAGAAAAAGCTTCTTGGTCTTTTTTTCCACGGAAATGTAAGAGAGCTGGAAAATATTATCAGAAGAGGAATGCTTATCTGTTCCGGAGAACTGATAGATGCCGCAGATATTGTGACAGCTGAAGAATTCAGTGAAAATGAAGTCTCTTCTTCTAAGCCTGAGCATGTGGCAGAAGATTTCTCTCCAAAGCCCCTGAAGGAAGTTGAAAAGGAAATAATTTTCAGAACCCTTGAGGAAACTGAAGGTAACAGAACTCATGCAGCTGAGCTTTTAGGGATCAGTGTCAGGACTCTGAGAAACAAACTGAACTCCTACCGGGAAAATATGGAACTCCCCTGATATTTTTCCGATTTTGTAAAAATCCCCTGTATTATAATATCAGGCATGTGTTTTGCATATTTATTTCCAGAAATAAAACTGGAGGTAGACATGCAAAATCCGAGAATTTTTGATTCCACATACAGATTTTTAGGCAAGGCAATGGATGTTTCTTCATTCAGACACAGTCTGATTTCGGGAAACATTGCCAACATGGATACAATTACTTACAAGCCAAGAGACCTTGATTTTCAGAAAACCCTTGAAAAACAGATTGAAGGTCTCCCCCCCAAAGAAGTTTATACCACAAACGAAAAACATTTTGAAAATTTTGAAATGGAAAGAGGAATGAAAGCTTCTGTGTACGACAACTCAGATACATTCCATCTTGACAGGGTTGATATTGACGAACAGATGTCGAACCTGGCGGAAAACAACATAAAATACAGAAGCGCAATTGAGCTTATGACAAGAAAAATGAGAATTCTTAAATATTCAATAGATGAAGGAGGCCGCTGATGTCAGATCTTTTAAGTTCCTTTAAAATCAGTTCAACTGCTCTTTCAGCTCACAGAACTAAAATGAACGTGATTTCTCAGAATATTGCAAATGCCGAAACCACAAGAACTCCTGAAGGCGGGCCCTACAGAAGACAGATGGTTGTATTCAGAAGCAATGAGGCTGAAAAAATTCCTTCCGGGCTTGAAAAATACAGGAAAGAAAAAGGCCTTGACGAAGAGGAAAATTTTTCTTCGTTTGAGAGCATGTTCCAGGAGGAGAGGGATAAATATAAAGGCGTCGAAGTTACAAGGGTTGTGAAATCCCAGGAGGATTTCAGGCTTGTATATAACCCCAGTCATCCTGATGCAGATCCTGTAACAGGATATGTTGCCATGCCAAATATTGACACTCTTTCAGAGGTTGCGGATATGGTTGTTGCCAAAAGATCTTATGAAGCAAGTGTTACAGCCATGAAAAACACCAAAGATATGATAATGAAGGCACTTGAAATAGGAAGACAATAAGGAGAAATATAAATGAATCCGGTTAATTCAATTAATCCTTCAGGTTACCAGAATCAGGTTTCCGGGAAAGGGTCTGATACAGATAAAAATCTTTTTTCAGGAGTTTCTTTCAGTGACAGGCTCAAAAGTGCTGTGGGAGAAGTGAATTCATTACAGCATATTTCAGATGATGCTTCAGAAGCTGTTGTAAGGGGCGAACTCGGAGTTCATGAAGGAATGATGGCTCTTCAGGAAGCTGAGCTTTCCCTGAGGTTTTTAAATCAGGTAAGGGCTAAAGCTGTTGCTGCGTATCAGGAAATAATGAGGATGCAGTTTTAATTAACATTTAACTACGGATGAGTATAAATGAATCCTGTAATTGAACAGATAGTCAATATCTATAAAAACATGCCAATGCCGAGGAAGATTATTGCTGCATCAGTAATTGTTCTTGTTGTTACAGGCTTTGCCATCATGTTCTATGCAGCCAACAAGACTGAATTTCTTCCTCTTTATTCCGGCCTTTCAGGAGAGGATGCTTCTGCTGTCGTTCAGAAGCTCAAGGAGACAAATGTTCCCTACAAGCTGAAAGACAGCGGAGCCACTATTGTTGTTCCTTCAGACAGGGTTTATGAGACAAGGCTTGATCTTGCAGCGCAGGGGCTTCCAAAAGGCGGAGGTGTGGGATTCGAGATTTTTGACAAAACTGAATTCGGAACAACTGAGTTTGTTCAGCAGGTAAACTACAAAAGGGCGCTTCAGGGAGAGCTTTCAAGAACCATAGAAAAGTTTGATGAAGTCGAGGAAGCAAGGGTGATGATTGTCATGCCCAAGGATTCGGTATTTGTTGAGGATACAAAGCCGGCGTCTGCATCTGTTCTTTTGAGGCTCAAGCAGGATATTGAGGAATCAAAAGTCGAGGCGGTTGTAAATCTTGTTTCAGGTGCTGTAAAAGATCTTCCTACGGAAAGGGTTACAGTTACCGATACAAGCGGAAGAATTCTCTACAAGGGAAAGACTGAAGCTGAAAAGGCTGTGGAGATTGCAGATAAAAGAGTAACGACCCAGATGAAATATAAAAAGTATTATGAGGAAAGCCTTGCTTCAAGAATTGAATCAATGCTTGAACGAGTGGTTGGTAAGGATCGTGCGATTGTAAGGGTATCAACTGAAATGGATTTCAGTAAAGAAGATATGAGTGAAGAAATTTACGATCCTGATGAACTTGGAACAACCCATGTAAGAAGCAGAAAAAATCTTGCGGAAAACAAAGAGGAATTAAGACCCAATGACGAGATGGTTTCAAGTGTCAACCCCATAGTTCCGCCAGGAGAGCAGGGAGCACCTGACAATACAATTCTCAGGGGGAACAAGCAGGAAGATATTGTAAATTATGAAATAAGCAAAAGAGTCAGAAATACTGAAAAACCGTTTGCAGTTCTGGAAAGACTTTCTGTTGCAGCGGTAATTGACGGAGTTTACCAGTATGAAACAGATGAAAACGGAAATACTTTAAAAAAATATGTTTCAAGAACTGATGAAGATATTCAGAGATTTGAAGAAGTTGTAAGAAATGCAATGGGATATAATGAAGCAAGGGGCGATCAGGTCACAGTTCAGTCCTTTCAGTTTTCTTCAATACCTGGTGATTTGTCAAAAGAGCCCAGACTTACAACTTTTGACAAATTAAGAAAAGATTATGGTAAAATAGCTGCAAACATTGTTCTTTTAATTATGTTTTTTCTTTTTGTACTTCGCCCTGTATTAAAAACCGTTAAGGAAATCAAGGCTGCAGGAGAAGCTGAGGAAGAGGCACGCAAGGGTGCAATGCTTGACATAACAGATGAAGATGATGCAGACAGGGAGTGGGATGAGCTCCCGGCAATCAGAAAAGCTGAAGAGCTTGCAAAAAAAGATATGGATAAAGCTGCAAATATTTTAAAATCATGGTTGAGAGAGGATAAGTAATGGCTGATTCCAAAGGTGAAACAACTGCCGGTGCAAGGAAAGCTGCTGTTTTTCTTTTAGTTATGGGTGAAGAGTTTACCACAGATCTTTTTTCCAGGATGAATGAAAAGGAAATAAGAAAAGCTGCAATGGCAATGGCAGATATTGATGAAATTACGCCCGAGGAAATGCAGGAAGTTCTTGATGAATTTGTTGAAACTTTCGGTGAGGAAACAAGTCTTTACATAGAAGGGAATTCATTTTTAAGAAAGGTTCTTGAGAAAACAGCAGGGGCTGAAAAAGCTGATCTTATAATCAAAGAGCTTGAAGAGGAAAAAAGAGGAAGGCCTTTTGACTGGAGCAGGCATGTCAATCTTGCAACTCTTATTTCCTATATAAGGGGTGAACATCCTCAGACAATCGCAATGATTCTGGCACATCTTCCCTCGGAAGTGTCGTCTGATGTTCTTGCAAGTATCGATGATCATAAAAAAGGGGATATTGCATTAAGAATTGCACAGCTTGGCCAGGTCTCAGATGATGTTGTAAGAGATGTAGATGAAACACTTAAAAACGAAATGAAGTCTGCAGGAGTGAGGGGAGGCAAAACCGGAGGTGTTCAGGTTCTTGTTGATATTTTAAACGGTGTTGACAAGGCAACAGAAGATATAATCATGGATATAATCGAGGAAGAAGATACTGAAATGGCCCAGGAAATCAGGGATCTTATGTTTGTATTTGAAGATCTTGTCAATGTTGACGACAGGGCAATGCGTGAAATTCTCAAGAAGATCGAAGGCCAGCAGCTCACTCTTTCTCTCAAGACTGCAAGTGAGGATATGAAGCAGAAGATTCTTGGCAACCTTTCTTCAAGGGCAGCTGAAATGCTCCTTGATGATCTGGAGGCCATGGGACCGCAGAAGCTTTCAGATGTGGAAGCGGCTCAGCAGGAGATAGTGGCTGCTGCCAAGGAGCTTGAAGCGGAAGGAATAATTACTCTTGGTAAAGGCAAAGGTGAAGAGCTTGTCTGATAAACCCGGAAAAAAGAAAAATGACGAGTTCAGTTCATTTGGTCCTGAAAATCTTGAAGTCTATCATACCAAGGAATTTGATGACGCAAGATCGTTTTCAGGAGATGAAGATTCATTTACAGAGCTCGATGTTTCCTCAACAGATGACTTATTTGTTCCTCTGGGCGGTGATGAACCTTTTGAGGAACTTGTTCCTGACAGAAAAAATTCTAATGAAGACAGAAAGGACAGGGCTGAATCTCAGAAGGACAAAAAAAGCCGGGGAGAAGATAAAAAGGAGCAGTCAAAACTGGATGCTCTTTCTCTTGTCGTGGAACAGGAAAAAAAAGAGGCCTATGAAAAAGGTTTTGAAGACGCAAAAAGCAAGCTTAACGAAGATCTTGAAAAAAAAATAAGAAATGAAAATCAGAAGGCTGCTGAAGAAGAAAAGGCAAAAGGTTTCGAAGAAGGAAAAGTTCAGGGGTATGAAGCAGGAAAAAAAGAGGCGCTTGAAGAGGCAAAAAGAAATCTTGATGAAACAAATGAGAAATTTACTGCCCTTATGGAAAGTCTTGGTGATTCCTGGAAGAAGATAATTGAAAAATATGAGGAAGAGATTGTAGAACTTTCTCTGAAAATGGCAAAGCGGGTTCTCTATTCAAACCTGACCCTTGACTCTGGTTTTGTAAAGCTTGCAATAAGGGAAGCCTTGAAAGACATTCCGGATCCTCTCAATGTTACAATAGGAGTTAATCCTGAAGACTATAATATAATTGAAATGATAAAAGAGGACTTTTTTCAGAGATTTGAAAAACTTAAAAACATTACAATAATTTCTGATCCTTCAATCGGCAGAGGAGGATGCACCATAGATTCCGAAACCGGTACTGTTGTTCAGACAATAGAAAACAGAATCAAGGAGCTTGAGACACAGATTCTTAAAAATGCTTCATCAAAAAGAAACGGTTAGTTTTTAAAAAGGCGCAGATATGGATATTAACCTTGACATAGATTTTTCAAGATACTTTGAACTTGTTGAAAATATCCCCTTTTCAAAGATTGAGGGGCGGATTGAGGTTGTAAAAGGTCTTGCGGTTGAAGCATCTGGTATCGGGCTTGGGATAGGAACTCTTTGTGAAATCTTTACCGACGATTTTTCTTCTGTTCTTGCTGAAGTTGTAGGGTTCAGTCAGGGAAGAACGGTTCTCATGCCTTATGGTGACACAAGAGGGATAAAGCCGGGAAGCAAAGTTTTAAAAATTGATGACAAGCCTGTTGTGTCTGTGGGCGACTCTTTTCTTGGAAGGGTTTTAGACGGTCTTGGAAATCCCCTTGACGGAAAAGGTGAAATAAAAGGAGAGAAATTTTACAGCCTTTATGGAAAGCCCCTTAACCCGCTTGAAAGAAGGCCGATCCGGGAACCCATGGATGTCGGCATAACCGCTATAAATACAATGATTCCCCTGGGAAGAGGCCAGAGGGTGGCGATTATGGCAGGCTCTGGTGTGGGTAAGTCGGTTCTCATGGGAATGATGACCAAGCATACTTCCGCAGATGTTGTTGTTATAGGGCTTATTGGTGAAAGAGGAAGAGAGGTCAAGGAGTTTATCGAGGAAATTCTTGGTGAGGAAGGAATGAAGCGTGCTGTTGTTGTTGCTGCAACTTCAGATGCTCCTCCTCTTGTGAGAATGAGAGGTGCATATCTTGCAACGACGATTTCAGAGTACTTCAGGGATCAGGGGAAATCTGTTCTTTTATTTCTCGATTCTTTGACTAGATATGCAATGTCTTCAAGAGATGTTGGACTTGCTGCGGGAGAACCTCCCACAACAAGAGGCTATACACCTTCATTTTTTGTAAAGATTCCGGTTCTTCTTGAAAGGGCAGGAGCTCTCAAGGGAAGCGGAAGCATTACAGGAATCTATACTGTTCTTGTTGAAGGAGACGATATGAACGATCCTGTCGGAGATACGGTGAGATCAATTGTTGACGGTCATATTGTTCTTTCAAGGGATCTTGCTTCAAAGGGGCATTATCCTGCAATTGATGTACTTTCAAGTGTGAGCAGGGTTGCCCGTGACGTAACTCCTCTTGAATATCAGAATTTAAGAGATCAGGCAGTGAGAATTCTTTCAAAATACCGTGATGCAGAAGATATGATTTCGATAGGAGCATACAGAGACGGCTCAGACCCGGAAATTGACAGGGCAAAAAAGATTGCTCCGAAAATAAATGAATTTCTGAGGCAGGAAATAAACAAAAAAATGAGAATAGAACAGGCCTTTCCGGTTCTGAAAAGTATTCTTGCGCCTGCAAAGTGAGAAATAAATGAAAAAGTTTAAATTTTCACTTGAATCTGTTTTGAAATACAGAACTTTTCTTGAAAAGGAAGCACGCCAGGCTCTTTTGTCAATAAATCTTGATATAAGCGAATGTGAGGAAAATATTGAGTCAATTAAATATAAAAGAGTTTTGCTCTATAAAGAGCTTGAAGAGGAAACTGATAAAGGGATAACAATAGAATATTTCAACATGTACCAGAACTATATTTCTTCTGTTGATCAAAGGCTTGAAAATGAAAAAACAAGGCTTTTAGAGCTTTTCAGGGAAAAAGATTCAAGAACCCGGAAACTGATTGAGGCAAGAAAACAGAAAGAAGCTCTTGAAAAGCTGAAATCGAGAAAAAAGAAACAGTATATGGAAAAAATGTTTTACGAGGAACAAAAGGAACTGGATGAAATTTCATCTGTAAAAAAAGCCAGGGAAATATGCAATGAAGCTTAAGACAATATTTTTGACAATATTTTTATTTTTTTCGCTGAACATTTTTTCAGGAGTGTTTTACGCCCAGGAGGAAAATGACCCTTCTTCTGACGGCACTCTTTCTGAAGAGGCAATAACTGAAGATCCTCAATTGATCCAGGACAGGGAACTGTACAGAGCAGTCACTTATTATGAAAACCTGAAAAAAGAACTGGAGGAAAAGGAAAAAAGGCTTAATGAAAGAGAAGAAAAGCTGAACAGGCTTGAACAGGAAATTGAAACAAAGCTTGAAAATCTTAAAATTCTCGATGAAAAGGTAAAAAATGCTCTGACAAATTTAAACAGGCAGAAGGAGGAGCATGAGCAAAGAATTATTGATGCTGAAGAACAGAAATATAAAGAGCTTTCCAAGGTTTATGAAAATATGAAGGCAAAAAAAGCAGCTGAAATAGTAAACAGCATGGATATAGAGGTTGCAAAAAAAATGTTTTCCTATATGAGACCCCAGGCTGCAGCTGAGATCCTTGCCAATACCGATCCTGAAAAAGCAGCTCTTATAAGCAGGGCACTTACTGAAAAAGAAGAGCTTGTGAAAAAATAAATGGATTCAGGCTGTATTAGCTGGCTTATTATGTGCCGGGTTCCGGGGCATAATAAGCTTTTACTGTTTAATCACGGCAAGCTTTGCAGCGAGCGCAAAAAAGACAATTCCGGCAGTTTTGTTTAAAACAGACTGTGCTTTTTCTGATTTTGAAAACCATGTCCCGATTGTTCCTGCAAGAAAAGCAATTGAACCAAAAATTAAAATTGTTGCAAGAATAAATATAAGTCCGAGAAAAATAATCTGAATGGGAACAGAACCCCTTTCAGGAGAAGCAAACTGGGGAAGAAAGGCAAGGAAAAATATTGAAACCTTTGGATTTGTAATGTTCATTATTATTCCCCTTGAATAAAGCTTTGAAAAGGATAATTTCTGCTGTTCTCTGTTTATAATTTCAGATGAACCGGCCTTAAAGCTCATCCATGCAAGATATAAAAGATATAAAGCTCCGGCATATTTTAAAATATTGAAGGCGATTACTGATGTTTTAAATATTACTGCAACTCCAAGTGCAACGGCAGTTGTATGAAAAATAAGACCGGTGCAAAGTCCAAGAGTTACAAAAATACCTGAAAGTCTTCCAAAAATTGCAGACTGGGTAAGTACAAAAATATTGTCAGGACCTGGTGCAAGAGCAAGTATAACCGATGCTAAAAAAAAAGTAATAAAAACATCTGCAGGAATCATTTTTATCCCCTTTGATTTAAAGTTGTTAAAAAAATTAGTGATTTTTTATCACATAAATCAGTATTTAAAACTAAAAATATTTTCTTTACATTTAAAAATTTATGAAATAGCATTTTTTTCATCTGAACTGAGCTTTGTTTTTTTTAGTCTGGTTCAAATATAGAATATAGCTGGGGGTGCCTTTAAATAAGGCTGAGAGGAAAAATATTTTCCAACCCTTGGAACCTGATGCAGTTAGTACTGCCGAAGGGAAGCCGAAAAAAATGAGATAATATTTTCAAAAGGCTTGCCTTCAAAAGAGGGCAGGCCTTTTTTGTTTTTAAAAACAGTAAGTGTTCAGTTCAAGGAAGATGAAAAATTTAACTGCAGTAATACATTGAGTATTATGAGGATTAAATTCTGAATCTGACTTTAGAATGGGCAAAAAAGGCCGTTTTCGTTCAGCAACTAGTTTCAAAAAAATAGGGGGGCAGGATGATAATAATTTTAAACGGAAAAGCAGAAGAAGTTCCAAAGGAAATAACGCTTAATGATTTTTTAAAATCAAAGGATGCTGATTTTGATGAAATAGTAGTTGAGTTAAATGAATCTGTTATTGAAACAGAAAATTACAATAAAACAATTTTAAAGGAAAATGACAGACTTGAAGTTTTAAGGTTTGTGGGAGGCGGATGATGGAAGACTTTTTGGAAATCGGCGGAAAAAAACTTAAAAGCAGGCTTTTTACAGGAACCGGGAAATATTTCAATGATTCACTTATTCCTGAAGTAATAGAAAAATCTGGGTGTGAGGTTATAACTCTAGCTTTGCGAAGGGTTGATTTTAATTCAAAAACAGAAAATGTTACAGACTATATTCCAAAGCATATGACACTTCTTCCAAATACTTCAGGAGCAAGAAATCATGATGAGGCTGTAAGAATTGCAAAGCTTGCAAGAGCCTGCGGATGCGGGAACTGGATAAAGATTGAAGTTATTTCAGATACAAAATATCTTTTCCCCGACAACCACGAAACACTTAAAGCTTCAGAAATTCTTGTAAAGGAAGGTTTTGTTGTTCTTCCTTATATAAGCCCTGATTTTGTTGTTGCAAAACAGCTTGAGCAGGCCGGAGTTTCTGCTGTAATGCCCCTTGGAGCTCCAATAGGTTCAAACAGAGGCCTTAAAACAAAGGAAATGATTCAGATTTTGATTGATGAAATTAAAGTGCCTGTAATTGTTGATGCAGGAATAGGGAAACCCTCTCATGCCTGCGAAGCAATGGAAATGGGAGCTGATGCATGTCTTGTAAATACTGCAATTGCATCATCAAAAAATCCTGTTCTAATGGCAGAAGCCTTTAAAAATGCAGTAGATGCAGGAAGAAAATGTTTTCTTGCAAAAGCAGGCAAAGTAAGTTCCAAGGCAAATGCTTCATCGCCTTTGACAGGTTTTCTGAATCAGGAGAATTAAAATGGATTTTTATGAAATAATTAAAGAATATAAAGACCTTGATTTTGATAGCATTTTTAACAATATAACAAAAAATCAGGTTATTGATGTTTTGGATAAAGAAACCCTTACAAAAGATGATTTTTTTATTCTTCTTTCACCTCAGGCCGAAAATTTTTTGGAGGAAATGGCAGTAAAGGCAAATGAAATAACCTTAAGGCAGTTTGGAAGAGTAATTACTTTATTTACTCCAATGTATATTTCAAATTACTGTGTTAACAGCTGTGTTTACTGCGGATATAACTGCAAAAATAAAATTCTGAGAAAACATCTTACATATGATGAAATTGAAAAAGAGGCAGAGTTTATTTCATCTTTCGGATTAAAGCATATTCTTGTTTTAACAGGGGAAGACAAAAAAAAGGCAACTCCTGAATATATAAGCAGAGCCTGTGAAATTTTAAAAAAATATTTTACAGCAATTGCAATTGAAATTTATCCAATGACAATTGATGAGTACAAAATGGTAGTTGAAGCAGGAGGAGATTCCTTAACAGTTTATCAGGAAACATACAATGAAGAGCTATATGCAAAGCTTCATCCGGCAGGCCCCAAAAAAGACTACAGATTCAGGCTCGAAACCCCGGGACGAGGAGCAATTGCCAAAATGAGGTCAATAAATATAGGAGCACTTCTTGGACTTGATGAATGGAGAAAGGAAGCTTTTTTTACAGGCCTTCATGCAGATTATCTTTTCAAGGAATTTCCAGACACCGAAATAAGTGTTTCACTTCCAAGAATTAGACCCCATGAAGGCGATTTTATGCCGGATTATGATGTGACAGACAAAAATATGGTTCAGATTATGACAGCCTTGAGACTTTTTATGCCAAGATGTGGAATTACAATATCCACAAGGGAAAATATGGAGTTTAGAAACAATATTTTGCCCCTTGGAGTTACTAAAATGTCAGCCGGAGTTTCTACAAAAGTAGGAGGTCACACCCAGGAAGAAAAAGACACAGGCCAGTTTGATATTTCAGATACAAGAAGCGTTGTTGAAATGGCATCAGATTTAAGAGGGTTTGGTTATCAGCCTGTATATAAAGACTGGCAGTATATATGATGGAAAATGTCTGTCAGGGTGAATTTGAAAAAGGGATTACTTCCTATATTGAAAGGGAAAAATATCTTCTTTTAAAAGAAATAAAAATTGCTGTATTAGGTGCAGGAGGCCTTGGTTCAAATTGCGCTTTTAATCTTGTAAGGTGCGGTTTTTCAAAGTTTGTTTTAATAGATTTTGATATTGTTGAACCGTCAAATTTAAACAGACAGTTTTATTTTCTAAAACAGATTGGAAAGCCAAAAGTTGAGGCTTTGAAAAAAAATCTTTTACAGATAAACCCGGGCATTGAAGTTGAAACCTTGAATACAAAAATTCAATCAAAAGAGGATTTAAAAGCATTTGATGATTTTGATGCAATAATAGAAGCCTTTGACCAGGCAAAATATAAAAAAATGACTGCAGAATATTTCATGAAAAGAAAAAATCTTCTTGTCACTGCCTCAGGCATTGCAGGATATGGAAACAGCGACAGGATAAAAGTCAGAAAAATAAGTGAAACTTTTTATATGGTTGGAGATATGATTTCAGAGTCAAATGAAAAAAATCCTCCTTTTTCGCCTTGTGTAAATATTGCTGCTGCAAAGCAGGCGGATATTGTTTTAAATTTTTTTTTAACTCCTGACTCAAAGTAAAGCGGGAATGAGGCTCAGAAATAATGCCAGCTGTTCCATTTTAAACTGAACTGTTACCAAAGGAGAAAATAAATGGCTGTTTTTCGAGATACAGATATTTACTGCATAACAGATGAAAAGCATTCAAAAGGCCGTGATAATATTTTTGTAGTAAAAAAAATGCTTGAAAGCGGAATAAAAGTTATCCAGTACAGGGAAAAATTCAAGTCAATGAAGGAAAAATATCTTGAATGTCTTGAAATAAGAGAGCTTACAAAAAAATATAATTCAACCTTTATTGTAAACGATCATGTAGACCTTGCAATTTTATGCAATGCAGACGGAGTTCATATAGGTCAGGATGACCTTCCTTTAAAAGAAGTAAGAAAAATTATGGGAAGCACAAAAATAATCGGCATTTCAACACATAACCCTTCCCAGGCAGTTGAAGCTGAAAAATCAGGAGCTGATTATATAGGAGTGGGGCCGATATTTAAAACCTCAACAAAAGTTGATGTGTGTGAACCTGTAGGTTTGACTTATCTTGATTTTGTTGTGAGAAATATAAAAATTCCATTTGTTGCAATAGGCGGAATAAAGGAAAAAAACCTTTTGTCTGTTGTTGAAAGGGGAGCAAGGTGTGCGGCCCTTGTTACTGAAATTACAGAGGCTGAAAATATTGAAGAAAAAATTTTAAATCTGAGAAAGATTTTTTCGAAGTGATTAAAAGCCGGGAATCTTGCAATCAAGCTCCCGGCAAAATATTTTACTGATTAAGTGCTTCTTTTATTTTTGAAACAGCAAGTTTAATTTCTTCAGGACTTAGTTTACCTTCCTTGAAAAAAAGAACTTTTCCTTGTTTATCAACAATAATTACAGCAGATTCTTTTTTCTTCAGCCCCCATGTTTCAAGAGCTTTACCTTTTTCATCTGTTACATAATATGCATAGGGGAACTCTTCCTGGCTTCCGTGAAATCTTGATGAAGCAATTTTTGATGTCCCCCACAAAGCATCGTCCATATTTAAAATTGTGGTTGTCTTGTATGGAGAATCAGGAAGATGGGCCGGAAAATCAGCTTCGATAAGAGCATCTATATAGTCTTTATTTATGTCGTCAATGCCTGTTCTTGCGGCAAGATGATAAATTGTTGAGACTTTACCTTCCAGATCTTTTGTAGTCCATGGCTTGTAAGTTATTTCTGTATCTTTTTTTAAAGCCATTTTTCCGTCTTTTATTTCATAGTCAAAAGTAAATATGCCTTTGTCTTCAATTGTAACTTCAGGGATTTTTTCGCCTGTTTTTATTTCAGCCGAAACTGCGGATGAAACAAAAAATGTTAAAACTAAAGCCTGAACAATAAAGAAAAATTTTTTCATTTTAATGCCCTTTTTGATTTATTTGTGTTTGTTTTTTTATTGAGATTTTATCTTAAAACAAAGTTTATTTTAGATAAATAAGAAATTTAAGGTCTTATTGCTTTTACAGCAAAAATTTTCTAAAGTTAAAAAGCCCGCAGGGTGCATGCTTTTAAATATAATAAGCTTAATTCATTAAAAACTTCTTAATTTAAAATATGAAACATTCAACTCAGGTAAATAGTCAAGACATCAGAATACAAGTATTTTAAAAATATTTACAATAAATCCCGGAGAAAAAAATGAGAAAACAACTCCTTGCTTTACTGGTTATTTTTACCTTTGGTTTAAGCGGATGTGCAGGCCTTGTAACCCACAAGCTGAAAAGTTCTGTTTTTAAAAATGAAGATCAGGGGAATTTTCTGGAGCTTAAAAACAGGGTAATAATAAAAAAGAATGATTTTGGTATTCCTTTGATTGAAGCTCAGAATATTGAAGACCTTGTATTTGCATGCGGATATTCAGATGCTTCTGACAGACTGGGGCAGATGGTAAAATTAAAGCTTGTTTCAATGGGAAGGCTTAGCGAATTTGCTGGAGAGAATTTTATTGAGCTCGATTTGTTCATGAGAAGTCTTGACCTTAAAAAAAGGGCAGAGTCTCTTATTGCCGGATCAGGTGAGGAGTTGATTAAACTTTTAGAAATTTACAGCAGCGGAGTAAATGCCTATATAGAAAGACATAAAGATAATTTAACTCCCTCTTTAAAACTTTCAAAATATGTCCCTGAAAAATGGACTCCCTTTGATACAGCCTCAGTATTTGTAATGCTCAACTTTGCACTTTCAATGAATTTTCACGAGGAAATAACAGCCCTTCATTTTCTTGAAAAGGTTGATGCAGATAAAATTGCCTATCTTTTCCCTGTTTATCCAGATGAGGATCTTCCCTTTAAAGAAGCTGAAAAGCTAAGATTTCTTGAAAAGGAATCAGAAAATGAGATGCTCGGCAGCTTAAAAAAAGTATCTTTAATGCTTGAGGATCTTGGGATAAAAAATATAGCGGCTTCAAACAACTGGGCTGTTTCGCCGCAGATTGCCAAAAATAAAAAATCTATTCTTGCAAATGATACCCATCTTCCTATTTCACTTCCGGGAGTGTGGAACATGAAGCATCTTAAATGTCCAGGGTTTAATGCGGCAGGAATTTCAGGAGCAGGATTTCCTGCAATTGTAGCAGGTTTTAACGGGGATATTGCCTGGGGAATGACAATGGTAATGGCTGACAACCAGGATATTTATGTTGAGAAAGTAAAAAATATCGATGGAAAGCTCCATTATCTTTACAGGGACAAGTGGATAAGAACAGAGGAAAGAAAAGAAATTTTTAAAACAAAAGAGGGAAAAACATTTGAATTTACAGTGCATGAAACCATCCACGGCCCGATCATAAACCAGACTTTTAAAAATAAAAGAATTTATGAGCTTCAGCCTGTTTCAGGTGATATGGATTATGCTGTTGCCCTAAAAATCCCCTTTATTGAAAAAGACGATACTTTGCAGCAGTTTGTAAACCTGAATAAAGCGAAAAATGCTTTTGAGGCAAGGGAATTTATAAAGGAAATTAAAACAATTTCACTTAATCTTTTGTTCGCAGACAGTGAAAATATAGGCTGGCAGGTTACAGGAGTTTACCCTGTAAGAAAAAACGGAAGAGGTCTTCTCCCTTCTCCAGGGTGGACTGGAGAATATGACTGGGAAACAACACTTTCAAACCAGGAGTTCCCATATCTCATAAATCCAAAATGGGGTTTTCTTGCAACTGCAAATCAAAGGACTGTATCAAAGGATTTTCCCCATGTCCTTTCATCTTCATGGTACTATCCCGACAGGTTTGAAAGAATAAGAGACATGATAAGGGATGGAGAAAATGATTTTGAAAAAATGAAGCAAATGCACATGGATGTTAAAACATATCTTCCTTTAAAACTTAAAAATAAAGGCCTTTTTTCTCCTTTTACATCAAAAATCAATCTTGTTGTTTCCAGCATGGAAGAACCTTTGAAGTCAGATGCTCAGGAAATTTTAGATATTTTATCTTCCTTTGACGGAGAAATGGATAAAAATTCAGTAAAAGCCTGTGTTTATTCCGTATTTTTACATTGTGCCTCAAAAAGAATTTTTCTTGATGAATTAGGGCCCAAAAACTCACCCCAGTGGGAATCTTTTTGTGAAAATGAATATTACAATTACTCCCCGATCCATGACCATCTGCTTCAAAGGGATGAAAGTCCTTTTTTTGATGATATAAATACTGAAAAAAAAGAAACAAAATATGAAGTACTTGCATACGCACTTGCAGATACCAAAGAGTTTCTTGAGAAAAAACTTGGTAAAGATATGGAAAATTGGAAATGGGGAAATCTTCATACATATTATTTTCAGACCGAAACTTCAAAGCTTTCAAAGCATCTTGGTTTTTTCAAAAGAATGGGCGTAAATATGCTTTCAGATTATTTCAACAGAGGGCCTTATCCTGCGTCCGGAGACCTTGGAACAATAAATGTTTCTGCAAACTCTCCTTCAAAAAATTTTGATGTATGGATGATTCCTTCCATGAGAATTATTGCCGATTTTTCACTTGAAGAGCCTTTTTATGCAATAAACTCAACCGGTCAATCAGAGCATCCATCAAGCCCTCACTATGATGACGGAATAAAGGCATGGTTAAACGGGAGATATCTGAATTTCCCGTTTAAAGAGGAAAATATTGAAAAGGCTTATAAAAAAGCTTACATCCTTGCTCCCTGATAAATAAAGTTCTGATTTAAAAAGACTGTCTTTTTTTCCGGCAGTCTTTTTTATTTTTGGTCAGCAGCTGAAGTAAAAATTTTGACATTGTTTTTCATATTAAGTAGTGATTGGCTGAAAACGAGAATTTTTTGTTCAGCCACCAAGTAGTTTTTGCAGAATAAATTAACCAAAACTGGAAAGATAAATGAAAAAAATAATTTATATCATGTTCTGCATGCCGTTCTTTTTAAGCTTGCAATCCGGTTTGTCAGAAGCAGAAGAAGTCACATTCAGGTTTGCTCCAAAGGACAAAATGGTAATGCTTGAAAGGGTGGACGCAGTAAATGAAGAAATTTTGGATGATAAATTAATTCAGGAACAGAAATCTTTAGTAAGTACAAAAATTTTATACACCCGGACAGAAAAAGGTTTTGAACTCAAAGCCGAAATTACAAAAATAGAGTTTTTTATAAACGGAGAAAAAACTGAAAATCCTGTTTTTGAACTTCTGATGGAATGTCCGATTGTATATAAAATTGACAGTTCGGGAAGACTCTTTGAAGTAAATGGTTATGATAAGTTCAACAAAATTTTGTATGAAAATTTTACAAAAGAATTTGCAGACGAAATTTCAGGAATTTTTAATGAACAGGAAATGACTGAAAAAGCAAAATTTGACTGGGACCAGAAAATCGGGAATTATGTGGGTAAAACTGTTTCAGACAGAGAAAAATGGACTGAAAAAAAAGAACTTTCAATACCTGGCGGACAGAAAACTGATGTGGATGTTGAAACAGTTTTTATTCTGAATCAGAAAATTGACGGAAAGAACTGTATCAAAATTGAAATTTTATACATGGATTCAGATAAATCAGGAAAAAATTTAAAAGGTAAAACTGATATTTTCATGGACCCGGCCACAATGGAAATCTATTCAATGTCAACAGAGCGTACTGTCGGAATTGAAAAAGAAAATAAACTCTTGAGGGAAAAAAGAGAATATTATTACGAATATATTTTTTAAGGAAGCATCATGAGAAAAACAATTTTTTTTATTCTGTTCTGTTTTTGTATTATTTCAAATTTGCATGCTGAGAATTTCTGTGAAAATATTGATATTCAATGGCTTGAGAAACATGCCCCTTTTCCGGGAAATGCTGAAATTATATCAAAAAAACAGGTTTTTGGACTTTGCGAGGTGATTGTTCTGATAAATACAGACCCTGTTTCTCTTTACTGCGGGAACGATTTTTTTATTTCAGGCCGGATGTTTAAAAACAATGAAGCAATAACATCAAAAACCGTTGAATCCCTTGCAGAAAGAATAAACCAGAGAAAAAAAGAAGCTGATGATAAAGAAAAAGCGGAAGCTGATAAAAGGCTTTTGTTTTTTAAGCAAAATACTGATAAATTAAAAGAGTTTACAGCCTTTGAATTTGGATCGTTAAATCCTGAAAAAAGAGTCTTTGTAGTTACAGACCCTGACTGTTCTCACTGCAAGCATATTCTGATGTGGCTTCGGGAGAACGCTGAAGAAATGAAGATCAGGGTCGGGACAATTATTTACCCTCTTATGGGAGATGAAAGCAGAGATATGGCTGCAAAAGCAGTTTGCAATGATTTCGGAATCAGCGAATATCTTGAAATGAAATACGACTCAAAACCGTATATATGCGAAAAATCGCAGTCTTTTTTCATGCGGCAGGAGAGTTTTTTTGAAAATGCCAATTTAAAGTTCATTCCATATATTGTTGATTCAGAATGCACATGGTCTGTTGAAGGAGCTGATATCGAAGCTTTAAAAGAAAAACTTTAATGAAAGGAAATTCCCATGCTTGAAGCAATCGGTATCAAACTTATTACAGTTCTTGCTGGCTTTTTGTTTGAGCATGGCCTTGTCTCAATCGACAAGATTCAGGTTGCCGGAGCCCCTTCCTGGTATTATGAGGAATCAAATAATGATTATATTTATGTTTTTTCCTACAAGGACGGCGGCATAGAAACCATTGAACCTTTGAAGGCCGAGCTTTCTCTTTTAATGGAGAAAAGAATTCAGGGTACTATCGATGTTGTTGTTTACAAGAATTTCAGGGATGTAAAAGACCCTAAGGAAAAGGAACTTGTGACTCTTTTTCAAAAAGATCCGGACCTTCATCTTTTTGTGAAATCAAACATAAGGTTTGAAAGAATAGTTCAGCAGGATATGAGGGAAAAAGGACTTATATTCAAGGGGAGACCTGAAAGAACCTTTGGAAGTGCAGTTTTATCCAAGAAATCGCTTCTTGACTATCAGGAGGAAAGAATCACCATATTAAGAGAGCAGATTGTCAAGGAGCAGTCTTCAAAAATGTTTGACAAACTTGGCTCAGAGCTTGGAGAAGAAGAGAACGAAATGGAGATGGAGGAAGAAATTCCCCAGTGGTAGTTTTTAAGACAGACTGAAAACATAAGTTTTCAGTCTGTTTGCTGTTTCAGGGATTTGAAATCCTGTAGAATTTTTCAATTATTTTTTCAGCTCTTTTTCTGTTAACACCAAAATCGAAATAGCCTGTCCTTGAAGCAGACTTGATGTTGATTATTTTTTTTTCGCTGTCTGCCTCAAAATAGAGATCATCCCTGAATCTGAAAACAAGGGATGTACATACTGCATGAATTTTTGTGTCTGTTTTTAAAATTATTTTGCACCTTTTCATTTCCATGAGGATTTTTTCAATCTGACCAAGTGCCTTACCCGGATCAGAGTCAAATTTAATGGGTTCCACTTTTTTCGATTCTTCATTTTCAAGGCTTGAGACACAATTTGGAGATTTCGGACATTTAAAGTCAAACTCCTGTAAATGATTTTTTTCCATTTTATTTGAACATCCTGCAGTTAAAAGTATTATTAATAGAATTACTTTTTTCATTTTTCATTCCAGTTCAATTGTTTGTAATATTTCCGGTTTTCATTGAAAGGCTTATCCGCTTTCTTTTTTCATCAACGGAAATAACTTTTACCATAACCTTCTGCTTTACCTTTACAACTTCTGAAGGGTCTTTAATGAATCTGTCTGCCATTTCGCTTATGTGAACAAGGCCGTCCTGATGAACCCCTATATCAACAAAAGCTCCAAATTTTGTTACATTTGTAACAATTCCCGGAAGAGTCATGTTTTCTTCTAAATCTGAAATTGAATTGACACCATCTCTAAAGGAAAAAACTTCAAAATCCTTTCTTGGGTCACGGCCCGGTTTTGCAAGCTCATTAATAATGTCTTTTAATGTAGGAAGACCTGTATCTTCTGTAACATATAAATTCAGATCAATTCTATCCCTTAAGTTTTTGTCTTTTATAAGATCAATTACTTTGCAGGAAAGGTCTTTTGCCATTTTTTCAACTGTTTTATAGGATTCGGGATGAACAGCACTTGAATCGAGTGGATTTTCTCCATCAGAAATTCTTAAAAACCCTGCACACTGTTCAAAGGTTTTTGGTCAGAGTTTTGGAACTTTTTTAAGTTCTTTTCTGGAATCAAATCTTTTGTTTTCAGTCCTGTAATCTACTATTGCCTTTGCCATTTTAGGACCAAGACCAGACACATATGAAAGAAGCTCTCTGCTTGCAAGGTTTAGATCAACCCCAACCTGGTTTACACAGGAAATTACCACATTATCAAGTTTTGATTTTAAAAGCTTCTGGTCAACATCATGCTGGTACTGGCCGACCCCTATTGATTTGGGATCAATTTTTACAAGCTCTGCCAGAGGGTCCATAAGCCTTCTTCCAATTGAAACAGCACCTCTTACAGTAAGATCATGGTCAGGAAATTCTTCCCTTGCAGTTTCAGAAGCTGAATAAACTGAAGCTCCGCTTTCATCTGTAAGAATAACCGGAATTTTAAGATCAAGGGATTTTAAAAAAGCCTCGCTTTCCCTTCCGCCAGTTCCGTTTCCAACAGCAACAGCTTCAATTCTGTATTTTTCAACTGCATTTATTACAAGTTTCTTTGCCTGTTCTTCCCTGTTTTTTTCAAAGGGAAAAATTATAAAATCTTCTTTTAAATCTCCCTTGTCATCAAGAACAACAGTTTTACATCCAGTTCTAAGGCCAGGATCAACTGCCATAATTTTTTTTCTTCCAAGTGGTGGAGCCATTAAAAGTTCCTTTAAATTTGATGCAAATACCTCAATTGCTTCAAGATCTGCCTTTTCTTTTAAGGAATTTTTTATTTCAGTTTCCATTGATGGAAGAATAAGCCTTTTGTATGAGTCTTCTATTGCTTCATTTACAAGAAAGGAAGATTCAGCATTTCTTAGGTATTGTTTTTTCAGTATCTGAAGCGGTTTTGAGTCATCTGGTCTTATGGAAATTGAAAGAAAGCCGAGGCTGTGTCCTCTTAAAACAGCTAAAAGCCTGTGTCCGGGAAGTTTTGTTATTTCCTCTTCATAATCAAAATAATCCTTGAATTTTTGAGCCTCTTCCTGTTTTGACTTTACAAGCTTTGCCTTTAAAACAGATTCCTTATTAAAGATTTCCCTTATTTTTCCCCTTAAATCTGAATTTTCCGAAACAATTTCTGCAATAATAAATTTTGCACCTTCAATTGCCTCATCTTCTGAATTTACACCTTTTTCAGGGTCAACAAAATTTTTTGCTTCCTTTAAAGGATCAAAGCCCTCAACCTGGAGAAGAATTTTTTCTGCAAGACCAAGAAGTCCTTTTTCCTTTGCAATGGATGCTTTTGTTCTTTTTTTAGGTCTGAACGGGAGATAAATATCTTCAAGTTCCGGAAGTGTTTTTGAATTGATTACTTTTTTTTCAAGTTCAGGTGTAAGAACATTTTGTTCTTCAAGAGAGCTTAAAACAGCTTCCTTTCTTTTTTCAAGGGTTCTTATCTGTTCTAAAGTGTCTTTTACAAGACTTATCTCCACTTCATCAAGGGAGCCTGTTTTTTCTTTTCTGTACCTTGCAATAAAGGCAATTGTGGAGCCTTCCTGTAAAAGAAAGTCCACTGCTTCAATCTGATTTTTACTTATGTTTAAAATTTCTGATGCTTTTTGAGCTGCTGAAGTATTCATTTAAAAGTCCGTTTCCAAATATATTGAACAGTTAAGAAATTTATCCCTGAACTCTTCTGTTTTCAATTTTGATTACAGTTATCAGTCTTTTCTTACATGAAGAAAAGAAGGAAATCTTGGGATTTTATTTTTTGTAAAACCATAATATTTAAAAGTTACAATTGAATTTATTTTTGGGGGATCAGCTCTTTCAAAATCTGAAAAACCAGAACCAAGATTAAAGGTTATTCCGTTTTCAAGCTT
Organism: Desulfobacteraceae bacterium; assembly: GCA_050253255.1. Classification (GTDB taxonomy): domain Bacteria; phylum Desulfobacterota; class Desulfobacteria; order Desulfobacterales; family JACKCP01; genus JACKCP01. The sequence goes on from JBFWJK010000024.1 coordinate 22,173, forward strand.
AATTGTAAGGCTTCCCATCATATTCTCATATTTACCTTTACCCTTATTTACGGCAATGACAATTCCTTCCATATCGCTGTAATTTTTAACTTTAAGGACATATGGTATTTTGTCTTTATTATATTCCTGGGCCGGGTCTTTGATAATTACACCTTCACCACCCTTTGATTCAATTTCCTTTAAGAATTCATCAAGATGGTTTTTGCCTGCACAGACTGTCTGGGTAATAATTTTTACATTAATATTTGGATTGTTTTTAAACCAGATTCTGGCTTTTTCAAGGCGCTTTGGAAAATTTCCTTTCTGATTTGGAACTTCAAAAATATTGTAAGTTATTTTTTCCCATGAATTATCCGGTGTTTTTTTTAAAACTGTTGACTGAATAAATTCAAAATTATTTCTTTTGCTCCAGAGCTCACCGTCAAGTTCAAATGGAGGGAAATTTTTAATAAACCATTTCGGAGCATTTATAATGTTTCCCTTTCTGGTCAAAAGATGTTTTCCATCCCAGTATCCTCTTATTCCATCGAGTTTTTCGCTCATATAAAAGCCCTGAATTTTTTCATCACCTTTGTAGACAAAGGCTTTTTGAAGCTGTGAACTGCTTGAAAAACCAGGTGTTTGAAACAGGAACAAAATAAGGATAATCAGGCAGTTTAAATGTTTTAATAAAATTTTCATTTTTTAATTCACCAGAAGTCAGGGTTTGTTTTGTTCTGATTTTGAATCAGAAGGAGGAAAAAACAGGGATAATGGTTTTTTTCTTACCTCCTGTCCAAATGAGTCCATGATTTTTGAAAAGCTTGTAAGTTTTAAGTTTCTTGCTTTGAGTGCAATATAAAGGGCAAGTCCGAAACTTACCCATAAGTTGAAGGATGAAATAAGGAAAATATAAAAAAGACAGGCTCCGAGTTCAAAAATATATGGCATATCTGCTGAAACTGCATATCCGAAATTTGCAGATGAAAATGCAACATGGCGGATATCAAGCGGCAGATCTGAAATATAGCCAATATATGAAGTAGCTCCAAGAAGAACTCCGAAAATAAAGTTTCCTGCTAAAGCTCCGTAGTTTTCGTCCATATAGTCGGAAAGCTTTGTTCTTGCCTTTAAAGGCATAATTCTTTTGAGAAGGGGATGTATTTTAAGTCTTTCTCCAAGGCCGAGATAATTTGCCCTGTTGTCGAAAAAACCAGCCACAAGTCCTGACACAAAAAGCCAGACTCCTGCAATTGCGGCATGAAATACTGCAAGACTTGCAATGGGTGTAAGCTCATGCAAAAGGTATCTGCTTTTTTCCTGAGAAATAAGAGAAATATCTGTGTGGTTTAAAAAGAACCACCCTATTGAAAAGGATAGTAAAATTGCTATTGAGACATTGCCGATAATTGCAATGAATTGCGACCTTGAAACCTGTATGAGAAGACAGGCAAGGGTTCTTGGATTTGCTCCTCCGTGCTCTCCCTGCTGGAGTGCTCCTGCAATTCTTGATGCTGTCATTGCAGGCTGTTTTGTTGCAACTGTAAAATGGAGTATATGAATTATCATGAAACCGATTCCGTAGTTAAGGCATACAAAGACTGTTTCAGGAAATGGAGTTAATCCAATCTGTGTGATTTTTATTTTTATAAGTGCCATAAGGGCAATGAAAATTCCTCCGCCTGCACCGGAAAGAAACATCTGAAAATATTCTTTTCTGTTTTTTGTAATATAATGCTCGCCGTGGTCGCTTGCATTTTCTGTAATGCTTCTGGATAAAAGCCTGATATTCTGATTTATAAGAGATCTCACGCTGTATCTCTGCCTGCTGGCTCTGACAAGACTTGTGAAAAGTTCCACTGCAGTTTTTTTTGAAATATCAGGGGAAGCAGGGTTTAAAAGATTTAAAATTCTGTTTATTCTGTCAAGGGTCTGGTCAAGTCTTTCAAGCATATATGAAAGTGATATGCTTGTTCCTTTTGTAACAGATTTTTTTCTGAAATTTTTAACTGCAAGCATGCATTGCTCCAGAAGAACCCTTGCATGGGAATCGTCTTCAAGCTCGTTTAGCTCTCCTGAAATCCATTTTTCATAATTTCTGCAATAACTTGAAATTTCCCTTTGAAGGGCGACAAATGCCGAGTCTCTTTCAACAATTGCAGGTTCAATTCTTACAAGATCTTTTTCAAGTTCCTCTGCCGCAACCCAGATTGCAAGCATTTCAAGTGCATAAAGAAGCTCGGTTATTGTTTTTGAAAGAATTTTAAATTCTTCTCCCGGCTTTTGATTCCAGAGTATTCCAAACAGATGAAGCCAGGTTTCTTCAGGTATTTCTTTTACCCATTCATGATCTTTTTCTTTTTCAAATATAATTGCAAGAGCATCTGAAAGGCTGTTTTTGTTCAGAGGCGCAGGGTTTACATGCTCATATATTCTGTTTACAAGCTCACGCATGAAACCCTGTCTTGAAAAAAGGCCAAGAACTGCAAAGGCAAGGAAGTAATTTGCTTTTTTAAGCCAGTCTCTAAGAATTTCCCCAAGTTTTTCATCTGCAGCCGGGTTTTGTTTCAATGCATTTTCAAGTTCAATTATTTTATTTTTTACATAATCCTTGTCGTCTGGAGAGGGCGGTCTTATAAACTCTGCAATTAATTTCAGAATTTCAACAGGTTGAGCATTTTCAGATAAAACTTCATCAATTATTTTTGCAGGTTTTTTTGTTTTTTTTGAGAAAAAGAGTTTCATTTTTAAGCTTTACTTTTTCATATTCAGGAAGTTTCCCTGTCAGTGTTTTTTCTGAGCCGGTTTCAGGAAATATTTTTTTTATCTCCTGCCCCAGAGCTTAAACGGGAATGAGGCTTAGAAATAATGAAACAGCCGTTCCGGTTTAATATTTTATTTCAGGGAGCAAAGGGTTTCAAAGACTTTTTTTGCATGTTCCTTTACTTTTACCTTGTCCCATATTTCAATTATTTCAAGATCAGGGGAAAGAAGAAAAGTTGATCTTACAACTCCCATATATTCTTTTCCATACATTTTTTTAAGCTGCCATACGCCGTATTTTTCCATTACTTCATGCAAAGGATCGGATAAAAGCTCAACTTTTAAGTTGTGTTTGTTTATAAAATTTGAATGGGATTTTTCCGTGTCAGGACTTATTCCGATAATTACTGCATCATTTTGTTTGAAAGAGTTTGTAAGTTCTGAAAAATCTATTGCCTCCTGGGTGCATCCCTTTGTGTTGTCCTTTGGATAAAAATACAGGACAATATATTTGTTTTTAAAATCTGAAAGAGAGACATCTTTTCCGTCTTTGTTTTTAAGGGTGAATAAAGGAGCCTTGTCACCTTTTTTTAGAGTTTCGGCCATATTTTTTCTCCTTAATTTAGCTTATGAATGGAAACGGTCTTTTCCGGCCGTTTCCATGTCAGGTTAACAAAAGACTTTAGTATCTGGAATGCTAAATTTTTCATCTTCCTTGAACTGAACAAAAAAATCTCGTTTCCGGCCAATCACTATTTAGTAAATATTCAGCTTTTCCGCCAATCATTGTTCAGGAATTCTGCTTTTTAAAATCCTCCATGAATTTACAAAGAGTTTTTACTCCCTCAAGGGGCATTGCATTGTAAACTGAAGCTCTTATTCCCCCTGCAATTCTGTGTCCTTTTAACCCCCCGAGTCCGTTTTCAAGGGCATGTGCAATAAACTTTCTTTCAAGGTCTTCGTTTAAAAGACGAAAAGTCACATTCATCAGCGATCTGTCTTCTTTTTGAGCAGTGCCTTTATAAAACCCTCTGCTTTCATCAATGGTATTGTAAAGATAATCAGCTTTTTCCCTGTTTAATGCAGCCATGTTTTCAAGGCCTCCGATTTCTTCCTCAATCCATTTTAAAACAAGTTCGCAGCAGTAAATTGAAAAGGTTGACGGAGTATTGTGCATGGAATCTTTTTTTACATAGGTTTTATAGCTAAGCATTGTTGGAAGATTTTCGGGTATAAGATTGAGCATTTTGTCTTTTATAAGAACAAGAGCCGTTCCGGAAGGTCCAATATTTTTCTGGATTCCGGCATAAATTACACCAAATTTTTCAATATCAAGGGGCCTGCTTAAAATATCTGAGCACATGTCTGAAATAATTGGAATTTCAGTATCTGGAATACTCTGATACTGGGTTCCCCTGATTGTGTTGTTTGTTGTTATGTGAAGAAAGGCAGAATCTTTATCTGTTTTAAATTCTTTTGGAATATATGAAAAATCCTTATCTTTGGAAGAGGCTGTGATTTTTATATTTTTACCCTGAATCTGTGCTTCTTCAATTGCTTTTGTTGACCATGTTCCTGTGTTTATATATTCGCCTTTTTTTCCATCAGGAAGAAAATTCATTGGAACCATTGCAAACTGAAGGCTTGCGCCTCCTGGAACAAAAATCACATGCCATGAGTCATCAAGGTTATAAAGTCTTTTAATTCTTGCTTTGGAAGACTCTAAAATATCCATGAAGTCTTTTGATCTGTGGCTTATTTCTATTATGGACATTCCTGTATTGTTGTAATTTAGAAAATCTTTCTGAATCTGTTTTAAAACCGGTAAAGGCTGAACAGCCGGCCCAGGATTGAAATTGAAAATTCTTTTTTCCATTTTTTTAAACCTGCCTTAAAGTATTTTGTCCTAAAAAATATGTAATTACTTAAAAACTTGTGATAAAGAGCTTTTATCATAAGTTTAAAATATTTAATAATAAAATAACGGTGCATAAAATGAAGATATATAATTATCCTTCAGAGGAAGCTTTTGAAAGAATTGAAAAAGTTAAAAGCCGGGGAATCGGTGATACTCCTGAATTAAATTCTCAGGTTTTGGCAATTTTGGAAGATGTAAAAAAAAGGGGAGATGATGCTGTAATTGAATATACAAACAGATTTGATGCCCCTGATCTGAAAAAAGAAAATATTGAAGTAACAAAAAAAGAAATTGAAGAAGCCTTAACTCTTGTTTCAGATGATTTTAAAAAATCTTTGGAAAGAGCTGTTTCACAGATTTCATCATTTCATGAAAAACAGAAAAAAGTGTCATACATTGATACCGCAAGAAACGGAGTTCTTTTAGGACAGATTGTAACTCCTGTAGAGTCGGCTGCTGTTTATGTTCCCGGAGCAAAAGGCGGAGAAACTCCTCTTGTGTCAACTGTTCTGATGGGAGGGGTTCCGGCAAAAATTGCCGGAGTTGAAAAACTTGTTATGGTTACTCCTCCGACAGCTGAAGGAAAAATAAATCCATACCTTCTTGCAGCTGCCCATTATGTAGGGTTTGATCACATTTACAAGACAGGAAGTGCCTGGGCTGTGGCAGCATTAGCCTATGGAACATCTACAATTGCTCCTGCAGATGTAATAGTCGGCCCTGGAAATATTTATGTGACAATAGCCAAAAAAATGGTTTCAGGAATTGTTGGAATAGACATGATAGCAGGTCCGAGTGAAATTCTTGTTATTG